>NZ_NJPO01000140.1 GCF_002855795.1 Candidatus Palibaumannia cicadellinicola | reverse complement strand
AACTTAGTATTGAAAAATATTTATCTAATTAAGTTTATAAACCTAGTATACCAAATCTGTAACCTAAAATGCCAATGAAAAAAAAGCCTATGATAATATATAAGACATTAATCTTACGCTGCAGTAGCCACATGCAACCAAAAGTGAGCAGCAATGGCACCAGACCTGGCATTAGTTGATCTAGAATAGATTGCATCGTAGTTAATGTGGTCTGACCTTCAAGATTTGTCACTTCTGAGATCACAAAAGGAAGACTGATATGAGTCCACTTATTAATGAGTCCTCCCATGACAAATAACCCAATAATTGATGCTCCTTCTGTGATTTTCTGTAAGAAACCGCTACTCATATCTTTAATAAGATTAATCCCTTTATGGTAACCATAAGTTATACCGTAGTAACGAGTGAGAAGACGGACTATGTTGAACAAAAGAAAAAACAGCATCGGGCCTAACAAACTACCACTGATAGCAATGCTCGCACCTAGTGCAGCCAAAACAGGTCGTACTGTCCCCCAAAATATGGGATCACCAACACCAGCTAGAGGGCCCATGAGACCTACTTTTAGGCCATTAATAGCGGCATCATCAATTGGCGCGCCATTAGCGCGCTGTTCTTCCATCGCCATCGTAACACCCACTATAGAGGCAGCCACATATGGATGTGTGTTAAAAAATTCCAGATGCCGTTTAATAGCTTGTTTACGAGCTTCATTATTTTCTGGATATAGCCGGCGAATTACTGGCACCATAGAAAAACAGAAACCAAGTGCTTGCATACGTTCGAAATTCCATGATGCTTGAAATAAGTTAGAGCGGATAAATACCGCACGAATATCACCTAGCGTCAGTTTTTTTGGTTTTTGTTGATTAGTACTAGTAGTTGTAGTATCTATCATTACTATCACCTAATTAATCTAATTCATTATCAATATTATTTTTTTTGGTATCTTCTTGCGTAGATGTAATCTTTTTTGCTACCTCAGCATCAGTACGTTGCGAGCTGAGCTGGCTATAAATAATAGCCATCATTAAGCCTATTACACCTAGTGCTACCACATTAAAGCTGGTAAATGCTGCGGTCACAAAACCCAGATAGAAAAAAGGCATTAAGTAACCGGTACGCATCATATTAATCACCATCGCATAACCAACTACTACAATCATACCCCCTACAATGTTCAGGCCATTCGTAATTACTACTGGAATAGTATGAAGTAAATTATGCATACTCTCAGTACTTACTGAGTAAGCAATAATAACTACTGGGATAGCAGTACGTATTGCTTGTAATGATAGTGCCGATATGTGGATCCTACTTAGAGCGTTGAGGTTACCACATTCTGCCGCGTTGTCTGCAGCATGTTGAAATGCGATAGTTAGAGTACGCACCATAATTGTTAGTATCTGTCCAGCGGCTGCAAGCGGAATAGCTAGTGCAATACTAGCTCCTAGCTCTTGATTACCAATAATCACTAGGATGGTAGCGATTATTGATGCTAAGGAAGTATCAGGTGCTACAGCAGCACCAACATTCATCCAACCTAATGCGATCATTTCTAGCGTACCGCCAATAATAATCCCGGTTTTTATATCGCCTAGAACCAGACCCATTAAGGTGCATGCTAATAGTGGGCGGTGAAACTGAAATTCGTCGAGTATTGATTCAATACCTGCAATACAGCCCACGATAAATATCAGTATTATTTGAAGTGTGGTTATCTCCATGATACTTGTCCTCTGACATACGTAAGGGCTTTTATTCGCCTATGTTTTTTATTTTTTTAATTAAATCCATAAGATTGAGTGGAGTATCTGATGGTACTTGACGAACTTCTAGTTTTATACCGCACTCATGAAGTTTTTGAAAAGCAGTAATATCTGTTTTATCTACTGATATGGCATGATTAATTTGAGTTTTACCATGACAGAACGCCATACCACCGATGTTAATAGTAGTCAGAGATACCCCACCTTCTACTATACGTAAGACATCAGTAGGATTCGTAAATAATAGCATCACTCGATCATTAGCATATTTGGGATTGTCATAAACGCGGATAGCTTTAGCAACATCTACCACATGTGCTGTTACTCCTGGAGGAGTAACTTGGGTCAAGAGAGTTTTTCGCATCGTATCGGCTGCTACTTCATCATTCACGACAATAATGCGTTTTATATTATTCTCTCTGGTCCATCGGGTAACTACTTGTCCATGAATCAAACGATCATCAATTCTAGCTAAAATAATCATCATATTACCACCTAACTGAGCTTTTCCCGATACTGTCTGAGGCTGAGGATGAACATTTACTATCTGAGTAAGTTTCTCAGTCGTTAGCGCTTTGACACCAAAACGACCTGTTTCAACTGCAATGTTAACGAGTTCTTGGAAAGATTGGTTGTCATCGCGTGCCATGAAGGTTTCAGTTAACATAGGAATATTTACGCCTGATATCACTTCATAGTGGTTCTTATCACCATTCATAACCATCTTACTTGCAGCATTAAATGGACTACCTCCCCAGGTATCAACTAAAAATAATACTCCAGTAGTAGTATCCAGATTTTCTAGTCTAGCAGTATATTTTTGAATTAAGGTGTCAATATTTTCTCCAGGATAAAAATCTATCCAAGCGACATTTTTTTGTTCGCCTAAAATCATTTCAGTCGTTTTTAGTAATTGCTCAGCTGCTGACCCGTGAGTGCCAATGATTATAGCAATACTCACTAAATACCTCCTTATGGATTAATTATACACTATTATTGCTAGTTAATTATTAGTTAACTTTTTACTTATACTACAAAAAATAATGTTAATTTTTAACTGAAAGTTAATCGTATAGATTAATTTGCTAGATTTATCCAAAATAGTTATTAATTTGTACTATTATAAGTAAACTAAAATTAAGTTAAGTGTGAAAAGAACAAAAATTGTGACGCAGATCATTTCTTTGCTAACCAAGATCGTTGCAAACATATTAAAGATTATTTATGTAACCGCGATTTTCATTTCCGATGACCAAAAAACTTTAAAGATGAGTATTCATTTTTAGTTGATAC
>NZ_NJPO01000139.1 GCF_002855795.1 Candidatus Palibaumannia cicadellinicola | reverse complement strand
TAACCAACTTCGTATTAATCGAGCATTAGTAGCAATGGTGCCTAATGCTCGATTAATACGAAGTTGGTTAATAGCATCTATTCTTTTTTTTAATCTTTCAATATATAAGTACAATATGTTTATCCTGATTATTCTTAATCTTTCAATATATAAGTACAATATGTTTATCCTGATTATTCTTAATCTACACATTAAGAATAATCAGGATAAACATATTGTACTTATATATTGAAAGATTAAAAAAAAGAATAGATGCTATTAACCAACTTCGTATTAATCGAGCATTAGTAGCAATGGTGCCTAATGTTCAGCATGTATATAATCTACTCCCAACTTTATTACATTTTAATCATCCTATGCTTCCGGGATATTTAAATAGTAATGTACCACACGGTATATGTTTATTTACACCAGACAAAAACCAAGCAGTTTGGTTGCATGATATAATACATAATGCTCAAACATTAGTTGTTCAAAATAGTAAACAGCCTATTACTGGTGTTTATTCAATGGGTAGTACTTCTTCTCTCGGACAAAACTACTATTCTGACTTAGATATTTGGATCTGTCATAAATCTTGGCTAAACAATAAAGAGCGTGCAGAGCTACAGTGTAAATGTACCTTAATAGAGAAATGGGCTACTCAGAAAGGTGTAGAAGTTAGTTTGTTTCTTATTGATGAAAATAGTTTTCTTTATAAAAAAAGCAAATACTTTGATAATAAAAACAACAGTTTGATAACTAATATTTTTTTGCTAGAAGAATTCTATCGCACCGCTGTACGTATGGGCGGTAAGCGCATTATTTGGAATATCGTTCCAGGTAAAGAAGAAGCGAACTATGATGAATACGTATTATCACTCTATAATGATGGCACATTAAGCCCTAATGAATGGCTAGATTTAGGGGGACTAGGTACCTTATCCGTTGAAGATTATTTCCTAGCTAGTCTATGGCAATTATATAAAAGTATCGATTCACCTTATAAATCGATGTTAAAAACGCTTCTTTTAGAAGCATACTCTTGGGAGTATCCGCAGACTACACTGCTAGCAATACATATTAAGCAACGGTTACAAAACAACGAAATAGTATCTTACGGACTTGATCCATACTATATGATGTTAGAGCGAGTTACCTACTATCTGAACCAAATTAACGATATGACACGGCTTGATCTAGTGCGTCGCTGTTTTTATTTAAAAGTATGTGAAAAACTATCACAAAACTTATCCGGTATCAGCTGGCGTCGTAAAATTATTATGCATTTAGTACAAACGTGGGGTTGGGATTTTAAACGTTTACGGATGCTCGATAATCTGGTTCACTGGAAGATCAACCAGGTACGTGAAGTACATCAAGAACTATTAGATGCAATGATGCAAAGCTATCGTCAGCTGATCTGTTTTGCACGCGGCAACAAATTTAGCGTTAGTGCTAACTCACAG
>NZ_NJPO01000138.1 GCF_002855795.1 Candidatus Palibaumannia cicadellinicola | reverse complement strand
CCCGCTGGAGCAGCCATAGTTATCTTCTGTTCGCTAACTGGCTTAACTACTATTTAGTTAGGCACACAGATAATATGATAAAATAGGCATAACATATATACTTATACGGTACGCTTCCAGCCGAAAAACCAGCTGACTATGCCAATGCTATAGACCACGAGCCAGGCTGGCACTAATGACACCTCAGTATCATGTGTCAGAAGTAAAAAGGTACCAATAAGTAACAATGTAGCGCCTATACCAAAGAGAAAATAAGCCTGACCCTGTCGAAGGCGCTGTTCCCGTAGCTCTGCTGTTAGTAAATATACACGTTTTGGTAACATGCGGTTCTGTTTAAAACCATCATAAATTAGTTCTGGTAATTCTGGTAGCTTCTCTGCCCAATAAGGAGCATTATCTTTAATAGCACGAAAGAGAGCAGATAAGCCTACTTGATTTTCTATCCAATCTTCTAAAAAAGGCTTAGCTGTGTTCCATAAGTCGAGCTGTGGATAAAGCTGCCGCCCTACTCCCTCAATATATAACAAGGTTTTTTGTAGCAGCACCAGTTGTGGTTGTACTTCCATATTAAAACGCTGTGCAGTATGAAAGAGATTAAGTAGTACATGACCGAAGGATATTTCTGCCAGTGGTTTTTCGAACATTAGCTCACAAACGGCACGGATAGCAAACTCGAAGTCTTCAACACTAGTCTCCGGTGGTACCCAACCGGAATCTACGTGTAATTCAGCAACCTTACGGTAATCGCGGTTAAAAAATGCGATAAAGTTTTCTGCTAAATAACGTTGATCTTTTTTATTCAACGAACCAACGATACCACAGTCGATACCGATATACTGGGGATTTTCCGGATGCTCATAACTGACGAAAATATTACCAGGATGCATATCGCCGTGAAAAAAACTATCACGAAACACTTGGGTAAAAAATATTTGTACTCCTCGCTCTGCTAGAAGCTTCATATTGATACCCTGCTTTTTCAACGCTGCTACGTCGTTTACTGGTATGCCATAAATGCGCTCCATTACCATGATGTTTTTACTACAATAATCAGGATATACTTTTGGTATATACAACATTGGACTTTCAGCGAAGTTACGTCGTAACTGAATCGAGTTAGCTGCTTCGCGTAGTAAATTAAGTTCATCTAACAACTTTTTTTCGTACTCCAATACCACTTCCATCGGACGTAAACGCCTACTTCCTGGCAGTAAGCGCGGTACCCAACGTGCTAATCTGTACATCAGACGTACATCAGCTTGAATAATTGGCATAATGTCCGGACGAATAACTTTGATTACTACCTCTTGACCATTGTTTTTTAATCGAGCGGTATGAACCTGCGCTATCGAAGCAGAAGCCAGCGGATCTGGTTCAAAGTCTTCGAACCAGATTTCTAACGACTCTCCTATGGAATGTTCGATATGCTTACGCGCTAATGCTCCATGAAAAGGCTGTACCCTATCTTGTAACATAGCTAGCTGATCTGCGATTGAAGGCGCCAAAAAATCACGACGGGTAGAGAGCATTTGTCCTAACTTAATCCATACCGGTCCTAGCTCTTGCAGAGCCAGGCGCAGACGCTCACCCAGTGCCTGCTCTGCGTGCTGGTTGGGTATCCAGAAAAAGAGTCTACGTCCCATCCGCAATAGGAAAGTGAACCGTGTCACTGGCATTAGCTCATCTAGTCCGTAGCTAAGTATGACTCGAATAATAAAATAAAAACGGTAGATCTCTCCTAAAATCATAGACTAGACTCCCTCTAGTTTGTTCAGACAGGCTGCTAATTGCGCTGCTGCTAGAGTAAGATCATTAACTTCTTGGTAAAAACTAGTTAATTCTAGCGATGATGGGGTTATACGCCACTCATCAGTGATTGCCAAAGTTATTCTTTCTTGGAAAATGCGTAGCTGCTGCTTTATACTATAGACCTGGCGTATAACGTAACGGGTAACAACTTCTGCGACTATATCACCTAGCCAGGGCGCTAAAATATCAGCAGCATCCCATTCTACCATGTTTAGTAATGTAATAAATTGCTGCATAATTTGCCGATCGCCCTGAAACTGCATCACATGTTGACTCTTATCTAAAGCCAACAAGGTAGTTAGATTAGTATAGAGAGTACAGTCAGCTACATCATTCCAAGCATTGAGAACATCTACTTGTAGTTCACCAAATACCAAAATAATGGGCGTGTCTAACTCGGCTAATTCAATTCTTAACACTTTACCTTTTAGACGTTGATACTTGGCTGACATTGGTTGATTTTTGAAAATCAAAAGTAAGTGCTTAAGCAAGGTTTCCAGTACCGCGCTTATTAATTGTTTTAACAGCATGTTAGTTTATGATCAGAATTTATAACCACGGTGTAGCGCTACAATCCCACCAGTAAGATTAAAGTACTCGGTGTTATCGAAACCGGCATTATGCATCATATATTTGAGCTGTTCTTGGTCTGGATGCATACGGATAGATTCAGCTAGATAGCGATAGCTACTAGCATCGCTGGTGATTAGCTTGCCTATTTTAGGCAAAATGTGAAATGAGTAGAAATCATATACTTTTTTCAGTGGTTTGAACAGAGGCATAGAGAATTCTAGGATTAGTAAGCATCCGCCTGGTTTAAGTACTCGGTACATAGACCGTAAAGCCTGTTCTTTTTCAGTTACGTTGCGTAGTCCAAAAGAGATAGTAATACAGTCAAAGATATCGTTAGGGAAAGGCAACACTTCAGCATTAGCCTGTATATAGCTGATATTACCGAGAACCCCATTATTGCGTAACTTATCTCGTGCTACTTTAAGCATAGAATCATTGATATCAAGCAACACGACTATCCCCTGCTCCCCTACCAAGCGAGAAAACTTAGCGGTCATATCGCCAGTACCGCCAGCAAGATCTAACACTTTTTGTCTCCTCCGTACCCCGCTGCATTGTATGGCGAACCGTTTCCAGAGACGATGAATACCGAACGACATTAAGTCGTTCATTAAATCATAGTTTGTCGCTACTGAGTGAAACACATCTGCTACCATCAATGTTTTTTGTTTTTTTGTTACGGTACGGAAACCAAAATGGGTAGTTTCACACTTTTTTTCATTTACCATGTTCTTCGTCCTACTGA
This sequence comes from Candidatus Palibaumannia cicadellinicola, assembly GCF_002855795.1. Lineage (GTDB taxonomy): Bacteria > Pseudomonadota > Gammaproteobacteria > Enterobacterales > Enterobacteriaceae > Baumannia > Baumannia cicadellinicola_C. The sequence goes on along the minus strand of NZ_NJPO01000138.1, from coordinate 1,652 downwards.
ATAACTTAACTGATTAGAAAAGTGTAACAGATACGTTGTAAAAGTATCACGACAGTGTACTACTCTCTTAACGGTAGTTCATCTTGTGATGAAGTATCGCCTGGTTGTTCAGTAAAAAGAATATGTCTATCGATAGTATGGACTGATACTGGCGCGATAGGACGCTGAATTTCAACACCTAGGGTACGAAACCCTTCGGCTTGATTGATCATATTACCACGCCCGTAAGCCAATTTTTTCATAGCTAGCCGGTAACTTGTTTGTGCTTTCTCTAAACTTTGGCCTATGGTGTTCATATCGTCGACAAACAGACGAAATTTATCGTATAGCCGCGTTGCGCGATCTGCGATATGCTGGGCGTTGCGACTTTGGTGCTCGTAGCGCCATAAATTGTTTATAGTACGCAGTGCTACTAATAGCGTGGTAGGACTAACCAGCATAATATTATGCGCTAGAGCTTCGCTAATGAGCTCAGGATGTTGATTAATAGCTACCATAAAGGCAGGCTCAACTGGTACAAACATCAATACATAATCTAACGATCGTAAACCAAGCAATCGTTGATAATCTTTTCTACCCAATCGTTTCATATGGGTACGTAATGAGTTGACATGCTCAGTTAGTGCTAACTTACGATCTGCTTCATTATCGCTATTAAAATAGCGCTCATAAGCTACTAACGACATTTTCGCGTCGATGATTACATCCTTACCCTGCGGCAGTCGTACTACCACATCAGGCTGTAGTCGCTGTTCATCAGCGTGCTGAATGCTAACTTGAGTATGAAATTCGTGTCCTTCGCGAAGACCAGAAGCTTCTAGAACCCGGCTCAGAACTATTTCGCCCCAATTTCCTTGTACCCTGTTATCGCCTTTTAGAGCTCTGGTTAGGTTGACCGCTTCTTGAGTCATATGTATATGGAGTTGCTGCAAATTACTAATCTCATGAGCTAAAGTATGACGTTCGCGTGCTTCATTGCTGAAGCTGTCCTGTATTTGTCGGCGGAAACCATCCAATTGTTCGCGTAGAGGGACTAGTAGTTGGTCAAGACTTTGCCGGTTCTGTTCACCCACTTGGCGTCCGCTGTGTTCAAAAATACGATGGGCGATATTTTCAAATTGTGACGATAGCCGTTGTTCGCTATTAATAAGCAGGCGCTGCTTATCTTCAGCTGCTAACTGAGTATTTTCCAAACGAATAGTGACTTCCCTCAGCTCAGCTTTTAGACAACTATTGTTTTCCTGCTGTGCACGTAGTTCCTGATTTAGCTGTGCACACTCTTGGCGAAAATGATCTAAAGATCTTAGGCGTTCTTCTGCTGATGCAAGCTTACTATATAATTCATGTAAAGTTTGTTCGCTGTTGCACAGCTTTTGCTCAAGCTGTTGACGTGTAGTTAGCTCGTGCGCTTGTTGCTGATGAGCTATCTGTAACGTCTGTGCCAGATGATATGATTTAGTCCGACATTCTAGGTATTTTTTCTGATATCTGATACTGGCAATCATCCCGCCACTAAGTATGCCTAGCAGGGCGCTTCCCACGCTGTAAAAGATCATGAAATCCATTATGTTTCCCAGCCCGTGTTTTATGTTGATATTACCGCTCTTATCGAAGTATGTTATTTTATATGCTGGCAATATCTCGTGTAAGTA
>NZ_NJPO01000137.1 GCF_002855795.1 Candidatus Palibaumannia cicadellinicola | reverse complement strand
ATGTGTGGATGATTCTTAAGTTGAATTATCATTCAATCAATGTTTCATATATACAGTACCTTAACTATATAAGTAATTATTTTATGCTAAATAACCATTTATGCTAAATAACAGATTGAAAATAGCAACTCGTCAAAGTCCGCTTGCTCTTTGGCAAGCTAACTATGTACGTAATCAATTATTACGCTATTATCCTAATCTACTAGTTGAACTAGTACCAATAGTCACTAGCGGCGATCTAGTTCTCAACAAGCCACTGACAAAAGTAGGAGGAAAAGGATTATTTGTTAAAGAGTTAGAACAAGCTATGTTAGACAGACGGGCTGACATCGCAGTTCATTCTATGAAAGATATAACTATTTCTTTCCCCGACGGTATCGGACTAGCTGTGTTGTGCGCTCGTGAAGATCCACGCGACGCTTTTGTTAGCCCGCATTATACCAGTATTGATACGCTACCGATCGGTGCTGTCGTCGGTACTTCCAGCCTACGCCGGCAATGTCAACTACGCGAACGTCGCCCTGATTTAGTCATACGTGATTTGCGCGGGAATGTTGGTACTAGGCTGGATCAATTAGATCAAGGTAAATATGACGCGTTAATTTTGGCAGTTGCGGGACTCAAGCGACTTGATTTAGCACACCGAATCTGTATGGCCATCGATCCTGCGGATTTATTACCAGCGGTAGGTCAGGGCGCAGTAGGCATTGAATACAGACTGGAGGATACCCATATTCTAGCAATATTAGCTCCGCTACATCACCACGATACTGCTCTGCGCGTCGGTGCGGAACGCGCAATGAACGCTAGGCTGGCAGGTGGATGTAAAGTTCCCATTGGGAGTTATGCCGAGATTGAGGGCGACCAAATTTGGTTGCGTGCTCTCGTTGGTGCGCCCGACGGCTCCACTATTATCCGCAGCGAGGGACGAGCACCTCTGGCTCAAGCAGAAATACTTGGCCAACGTCTGGCCGACGATCTTTTGTGCCGAGGAGCGAACGCTATCCTTAACCGTGTTCCTTAGCGATAGATGAGCATCTTAGTCACTCGACCATCACCAGCCGGAGAGCAGCTAGTGAACCAATTGCGCGCGTCTGGCAAATCTGCCTGGCATCTGCCGCTTATTCACTTTTTACCAGGCATAGATCTTCCTATGCTGGCGGAGCGCTTAACTGCTCTTTCTCATGATGATTTGCTGTTTATTGTCTCCCAGCATGCTATTGATTATGCTCATTCCTGGCTACTGCAGCAAGGAATAACGTGGCCGGTTAGGCTGCGTTATTTTGCTATTGGTCGTACTAGCGGGCTACGGCTACGTAGTTTGAGTGGTTTACCGGTCATCTATCCGCACACGCACCAGTACGAAACCAGTGAAGGTTTGCTAAGTCTACCTTCTCTGGCTCGCATAGATGGTAGGCGCGCTCTGGTTCTACGCGGAAACCGAGGACGAGAGTTGCTAAAGAGAACCCTACTCCAGCGAGGTGTTCAAGTAGAGTATTGCGAATGCTACCGTAGATACCCAATTACTTACGACGGTGAGGAGCAGGGTCGTCGCCTGCTGTCGCTTGGGATTAAAACACTGATCATGACGAGCGGTGAAATGTTACAACAATTTTATACTTTAATGCCTGAATACTGTCATAACTACTGGCTTATGCGATGCCAGTTAATAGTAGTGAGTGAACGTTTAGCTATCCTTGCCCATCAATTAGGTTGGAAAAATATCGTCGTCGCAAACGTAGCAGATAATGATGCATTAATGCGTGTACTACTTTAACATGAAATGAGACATGCTGAATTAGCTATCTATCTCGTTGATTACGTCCAAACATCAGCGCGCTTAAACCAATTATTGCGGTCACAATCCATAGTAAACAAGAGCCGGTACGAGCGTAAGGAGTTAGACCGCTAGTTGGTGTGACCATAACATTAAGTACTTGACGTGTGAACTGTGGTAACTGTGCCTGCGGTGTACCATCAGCTAGGATTACTGCAGTAATTCCGTTATTAGTACTATGCAGTAGCGGTCGACCTAGTTCCAGCGAGCGCATGCGAGCCATCTGAAAATACTGCCAGGGACCGATGGAATCGCCAAACCAGGCATGATTAGAAATAGTAAGCAAAAAGTCTGAATCAGGGCGAAAATTATCTCGTACCTGGCTACTGAGAATTATCTCATAGCATACGGTAGCTGTTAGTTTCATTCCGGCCGCAGTTAATTGCTTTTGCCGATAATTACCCTGAGTCAAAGATGACATGGACAAATTGAATAATGGTGTGAGTGACCGCAACCAGCGTGGTAGCGGTACCATTTCACCAAATGGCACCAGATGATGTTTGTTATAGCGATTTTGACTAGGATAATGGTAAGGGGTAGATTCTCCGAGTATAACAATACTGTTATAGTAGTTATAACCATATGAAGTAGGACGTGAATCAATAATACCAGTTATTAAACTAGTATGTTGCAATCGCAATTTTTGATCTAGTGTCGTCAGGAAAGCTATTTGCTCTCTCTCATGATCTGGAATAGCTGACTCAGGCCAAATGACTATTTGGGCCTTACCAAGCACCGGTTGAGTATATTGTAGATAAATATCTAATATTATGGGTATTTGATCACCATTCCACTTCATCGACTGAGCAATATTTCCCTGTACCAATGCCACGTTTATCGAACGATGGTGCTGGGGTTTATACCAGTGCAGCAAGGACAAAGGCCAGGGTAGCAGTAGTAAAGCAAGCGCCCAGAATACGTGCTGCATGCGTCGTTTTGACAACGCACTGGCAGTCAAGCCGCTGATAATCACCAGTAGGAATGTGATTGCTTCAACACCTAATATCGGCGCCAAACCTTTCAACGGCCCGTCAGTTTGACTGTAGCCGAACTGCAACCAAGGAAAGCCAGTAAGCACCCAACCGCGCAGGAACTCGGTCAGCGACCATAATACTGGCGCACCAAGTGCAAGC
>NZ_NJPO01000136.1 GCF_002855795.1 Candidatus Palibaumannia cicadellinicola | reverse complement strand
AGCTATCTAAAAATTTTAGTTAACTAAATGGGTAATTTATTTATTATTTAAAATAAAATTATTAATAATCAAAACAATAGATATTTGTTTTTAAAGAAAGTAAGATATTTTTTGCTTATTTTACTTTTTTTTAGTAAAAAGATTATCTTTGTTAAACAGTTTAACAAGAGTAAATATATGTCTATAGTTAAACATAATCATTTAATTATATTAGGCTCTGGACCTGCAGGTTACACTGCTGCTATATATGCAGCGCGTGCTAACTTACATCCTATTTTGATTACTGGGATAGAAAAAGGTGGTCAACTTATTACTACAACAGAAGTAGAAAATTGGCCTGGAGATGCAAGTGATCTTACTGGACCAAAGCTAATGGAACGTATGTACCTTCATGCTATCAAATTTAATACAGAAATTATATCTGATAACATCATTGATGTTAACTTAGAACAACGTCCTTTTTATTTGATAGGAGATAACCATAAATATACTTGTAATGCGCTAATTATTGCTACTGGTGCTTCAGCACGTTATTTAGGTCTTTCTTCAGAAGAGAAATATAAAGGTAAAGGAGTTTCTGTTTGTGCTACCTGTGATGGTTTTTTTTATCGCAACCAAAAAGTAGCAGTAGTAGGTGGTGGTAATACGGCTATAGAAGAAGCTCTTTATCTTTCTAAGATAGCTACAGAAGTACATCTGATACATCGGAGTGAAATATTTCGTTCAGAAAAAATTCTGTTAAAAAGACTGATGGAAAAAGTTAATAATGGAAATATTATTTTGCATACTAATACAATTGTCAATGAAATATTAGGCAATAATATGACAGTGACTGGTATAGAATTACAACATATTACCGAGAATAAGCTAGAAACTTTAGAGATTGCTGGAATCTTTATTGCTATAGGACATAGCCCAAATACAGCTATTTTTAATGGTAAACTTGCTTTGCAATTAGGTTATATTCAGGTACAGTCAGGTAGAAATGGTAATGCTACAGCAACATCTGTACCTGGTGTATTTGCAGCTGGTGACGTCATAGATCAAAACTATCGTCAAGCTATTACTGCAGCTAGTACTGGTTGTATGGCAGCTATAGATGCAGAACGTTATCTTCACTTAAATCGAATTATACCATAATAGAAGTTATTTACTAAAATAATAAGTATCTTGACCATGTTACTAAAAGATAAAAATAAACAATTTAGCTTTATTTTAATGTTATAAATATTAATTTAATTTAATATAATTATATTATAGTGTAATATATTAAATTAATTAAATATATTTAACGTTTT
>NZ_NJPO01000135.1 GCF_002855795.1 Candidatus Palibaumannia cicadellinicola | reverse complement strand
GCAGTAAATAAAAGGTACTTGAAGATAAACAAAACAGGTTAATAAACACTATTTAATTAACTAGTTTAAAACGTATTACTTTTTTGAAACATATCAAATATACAAGGAATATCAAACTATATATGCAACCAGTAAAATTAAATTTTATCTTTACAGAGCAACTAGATTCTATATCTCTGACTAAAAATCAAAAATATCTGATATTCATTATCATGATTGGAAACATTTTAGTATTTTTCGACTTTTTTTTATTTAATTTTGTTATGACTCTGCTGATGCAAGACCCCAAATGGTCATTAAGCAGAACACAGTGCGGATTAATTTTCTCAAGCGCTGGAGTAGGAATAATTATCGGTGCAATTGTTTGGGGTTGGTATACTGATCACCATAGTAAAAAAAAATCATTTCTATTCTGTCTTGTGATGCTAGTCATATGTACTGGATTTTCTGCTCTGACACCTACAAATAACTGGATATATTTATCGGTTTTACGAATTGGTGTCGGTATAGCTGTTGGCGGTTTTAATGTGATTGCTGTACCTTATATTCAAGAATTTTTACCGGTAAAAAAGCGAGGTATATTTACTGGTATTTCTTTAGCTTTTGTTCCCTTGGGGTTATTTTTTGGGGCTCTTACTACACGTTATCTTGCTGATATTTTGAGTTGGAGAGAAATGTTCTCTATTAGTTATCTACCCGTTTTACTACTAGCTTGGGTAAAAGTTATTCCGGAATCACCACGATATTTAGTTTTAAAAAGACGCTTTCAGGATGCTCAAAAATCTTATGCTTGGGTTCTGAATATTCCAGAATGGCAAATGATTAATCTACCTCATTATCAATTTATTGATCATGAAAAATTGTCTTATCGAAAGATAATTCAGTCTTATCCTAAAGAAATTACTATTATTGCGGTAGGATCTTTTTGTTTTATCCTAGGGTGTTTTGTAATTCAATCATGGGGGCAAATACTTTTAAATCAATTATTACATTTTTCTCTTAGTATGGTAAATACTTTATTTATGATAATTGCTTTTGGCAATATTACAGGCAGATTAATATCTGCATGGATCTCTGATTATATTGGACGACGTTGGACACTCTTTGCATGTGGTTTGATAGCGGCTCTCGGCTGTATAATTGCCGCACTATATCAACACATTACTACTATCATGCATATGATAGGTATTAATATTACTTCTGCTGATTGGATTTTCTTTGTAGGTATCTTCATAGTCATGATGTTTGGTGATGGTGCATTTAGCATTATTAATGTTTTCGGTAGTGAAATGTTTCCTAATCAGATACGTTCTACTTGTCTAGGGTTGGGTTATGGAGTAGGTGCTACTGCGAAAATGATTGGCCCCATTTTGTTAAGTACTCTGATTGGTAAAAGTAAAGAAAACTGTTCTGAAAATATAGTTATACTCCCATTTGTGATATTAGCTGTTATTTTTTTGCTCGGTTCGATTGTTTATTTGTTTGCTCGCGAAACACGTAATATTAAAAGTTAACATAATACCAAAAGTGATTAATTAATAATCGATTCAATGCTACGCTACTGTCTAAAACCGAGAGCGCTGATATTGCTATGCTATTAAACTAAAATAATTATAAAAGTGAAAGTGAAGTTGACCGTTAAGCCGGGTTCTGTCGTAGACAGTCATTCATCTAGGCCAATGCTCGCGCGTTGGCTCAAGCAGCTTACCCGGGTTTTAGTGCGGGCCGCACTTTGAAACCTCTCTTTAGCCTTGCTCCAGGTGGAGTTTACCGTGCCGTGAGCTGTTACCAGCCACGCGGTGCGCTTTTACCGCACCTTTTCACCCTTGCCTGATTACGCTGCTTTGGTATCAAGTCGCGTGCCATCGGCTGTTTGCTTTCTGTTGCACTAGTCGTAAGTTTACACTTCCCAGGTGTTACCTGGCACCTTTGCCCTATGGAGCCCGGACTTTCCTCTCCCCCGCTTTCTTCTTCAAAAGAGAATCAAAGCGAAGCAGCGACTGTCTGGTCAACTTCGTGACGAAGTATAAATACTTTCCCTACGCTTGTCATCTATGATATGCAACCACATGACATTACGGTTAGCTAACCAGCGTAGCTGTATAGCCTTGATTAAATTGATGTAGTCATATTAATATGTGGTTACTAAACC
>NZ_NJPO01000134.1 GCF_002855795.1 Candidatus Palibaumannia cicadellinicola | reverse complement strand
TAATCCACTTGACATTATTCATACTACTATGTAGGAATAACTATTGTTTTGCTAATTTTCTACTCAGGAAAAAGCCCAACTATTATTAAATATAATCTAGTTAAAGCCATAAATAATAAAGGAGTAAGGTCTATGGCAGTACAACAAAATAAACCGACCCGTTCTAAACGAGGTATGCGACGTGCTCATGATACACTAACAACCTCTACTATATCAGTGGATAAAGCTTCTGGTGAAACTCACTTACGTCATCACATCACTGCAGATGGTTTCTACCGCGGTTGTAAAGTTATCACCAAGTAATTATTTTATTTATTTCTCAAGGGAAATACATTGAGACGTCTAACCCTAGCGTTAGATGCCATGGGTGGAGACTTCGGTCCCGATGTCACAGTGCCTGCTGCTCTGCAGGCACTAATCTCCTATCCGCAACTTGAGCTGTTACTTGTTGGCTATCCCGCAGCAATAAAGAATTTTCTCGTCAAAACTGATTCGATCTTGCATAAACGACTGACAGTAATTCCAGCTGAATCTGTTATCCCCAGTGAAGCAAAACCATCACAAGCCATACTCGCTAGTCGTGGAACTTCTATGCGCGTTGCACTTGAACTAATTAAGGTAGGACGTGCTCAGGCTTGTGTCAGCGCAGGCAATACCGGGGCGCTGATGGGGCTGGCAAAATTAGTGCTCAAACCTCTGGATGGTATTTCCCGACCAGCACTGATGGTGATTTTGCCCCATCATAATCAGGGGAAAACAGTGTTACTAGACTTAGGAGCAAATGTTAAGTGTAATGCTACGATGCTAGTTCAGTTCGCAGTGATGGGCGCGGTGATAGCTAAGCTAATTATTGGGGTACATCGGCCGCGGGTAGCGCTATTAAATATTGGGGCTGAAGATACAAAGGGCCTTGGTAATATTAATCAGGCTGCAGCAATATTACGAAATATCTCGTCAATCAACTATATTGGTTATCTTGAAGCTAATGAATTGTTGACTGGAAAAACAGATGTAATGGTATGTGAAGGCTTTGTTGGTAATGTTACATTAAAAACTATGGAAGGAATAATACGAGTTTTTCTCTCATTACTAAAATCTTCAGAGTATAGCGTCAAGATAAATACAAACCTGGTTTATCAATTTAACCAACTGAATCCTGACCAATATAATGGCGCTTACCTAGTTGGTTTATGTGGCACTGTCATTAAGAGTCACGGCGCGGCAAATCAGCGCGCATTTACCACCGCAATTGAACAGGCAGTGCAAGTGGTGGAGCAACAAGTTCCGAAGAAAATAGCGGCACGCCTAGCTGAATGGGGTATTACCAAAGAGTGATATAGCGCACATGTATACTAAGATCCTAGGCACTGGGAGCTATCTCCCGGCGCAAATCAGGTCTAATGCTGACCTAGAAAACATGGTAGATACCTCAGATGAATGGATTGTTACCCGTACTGGTATCCGCGAACGCCGTATAGCTAGTGCCAATGAAACGGTATTTAGCATGGGATCTTACGCGGCTGAACAAGCACTTAGTATGGCCGGTATGGCAGCAGAAAAAGTTGGGATGATAATTGTAGCTACTACATCATCAAGTCATGCGTTTCCTAGTTCAGCTTGTCAAATCCAGCGCGATCTAGGTATTACTGATTGCGTCGCTTTCGATCTAGCGGCAGCATGTGCAGGATTTGCTTATGCACTAAGCGTCGTAGATCAATATGTTAAAAATGGTGCAATCAAGTATGCACTAGTTATTGGTTCTGATGTTCTTAGTAATACGCCAGCTCCTCATGATCGCGGCACGCTAATTTTATTTGGGGATGGTGCCGGTGCCGTCCTTTTAGGCTGTTCGGCGAAGCCGGGAATAATTTCTACCCATTTGCATGCCGATGGCCGTTATGGCGATCTCTTGACCCTTCCTTATCACAATCGCCTTAATCCTGCCGCAGATGCCTATTTAAAGATGTCCGGTCATGAAGTATTCAAGGTAGCTGTCACTAAGCTAGCTAATATTGTTGATGAAACCCTGAGTCTGAACAATCTATCTAGCAAAGATATCGACTGGCTAGTACCTCATCAGGCTAATTTCCGTATTATTTCTGCCACGGCAAAACTACTAGCGATAAAAATGGACAAAGTGGTAATTACCCTGGACAGACACGGAAATACTTCTGCAGCTTCGGTACCGTTAGCACTAGATGAGGCGGTACGTGATGGGCGGATTAAAACAGGCGAATTAGTGCTGCTAGAAGCTTTTGGCGGAGGTTTGACCTGGGGTTCAGCGCTGCTGCGCTTTTAATAATCAAGAGGACAAATCATCGTGACAACATTTGCCATGGTCTTTCCAGGACAGGGCTCCCAAAGAGTGGGGATGCTGGCAGAAATAGCAGCAAGCTATCCTAATAATGTTAAAGCTACTTTCGCCAAAGCTTCAGCTGTTCTAGATTATGATTTATTGCGGCTAGTAGAACATGGTCCTGCTGAAGAACTGAATAACACTTGGCAGACACAGCCAGCATTGTTGACAGCGTCAGTAGTGATCTGGCAAATTTGGCAACGACTTAACGGTAACGGTACCATGCCGATGTTTATGGCAGGCCACAGCTTAGGCGAATATTCAGCGCTCGTATGCGCTGGAGTACTAGATTTTTCTTCAGCAGTTAAGTTAGTAGCTTTACGTGGTATGTTGATGCATAAAGTTATTCCTACTGGTACAGGCGCAATGTCTGCAATTATAGGTCTAGATAATGCAGCTATTTCAGCTGCCTGTGAACAGGCAGCGCAGGGACAAATCGTATCGCCGGCCAATTTTAATTCACCTGGGCAAGTGGTAATTGCTGGCCATAAAGAAGCGGTAGAACGCGCTAGTATTATCTGTAAAGCTGCCGGTGCTAAACGCACGCAGATGCTGTCGGTCAGCGTACCATCACACTGCATACTGATGAAGCCTGCGGCAAAACAACTAGCACAGGTACTAGAAACGATACATTTTTCAATCCCACAGGTTCCTGTTGTGAACAACGTTGATGTGTGTGCAGCAACAGATCCAGCTATCATCCGTCAAGCGTTGGTGCGTCAGCTATATAGCCCTGTGCGCTGGACCGAAACTATAGAGTACTTCTCTGCACAGGGTATTGATACCTTGCTAGAAATAGGCCCTGGTAAAGTACTTACCGGATTCACTAAAAGAATTATCAATACCCTATCCTGTACTGCGGTACAAGACAAGATTTCGCTAGCTACGGTAATCAAAGATAAAAGTGGGGGAAAGCTATGAGTTTAAAAGATAAAATTGCGTTAGTTACCGGCGCGAGCCGTGGTATCGGTCGAGCGATTGCAGAGATGTTAGCAGCGCAGCAAGCAGTGGTAGTAGGAACTTCTACTAGCGAAAATGGAGCAGATAATATCAGCGGGTATCTAGGTAAAAGCGGTAAAGGTATGAAACTAAATGTTTCCGACTTAGTCTCTATCGAAGCTTTTTTGAAGAAAATGCGTATTGAATTTGGCGATGTGGATATTTTAGTGAACAATGCAGGTATCACTCGTGATAATCTTCTGATACGCATGACAGAAGATGAATGGCAGTCGGTTTTGAATACGAATCTCACTTCTGTATTTCGTATGTCAAAAGCGGTAATACGGGCGATGTTAAAAAAGCATTATGGCAGAATTATTACCATCGGCTCTGTTGTAGGAGCGATAGGTAATGCAGGACAAGCTAATTACACAGCTGCTAAAGCAGGATTAATTGGCTTAAGTAAATCGCTGGCTCGTGAAGTAGCGTCGCGCGGAATTACAGTCAATGTGGTAGCACCAGGGTTTATTACTACTGATATGACAGGAGTATTGACAGATGAACATCGTGTGGGCATTTTGTCTCAGATTCCGGCTAATCGCCTTGGTTATCCGACAGAAATAGCCAGTGCGGTAGCTTTTTTTGCCTCCGATGAGGCTGCATACATTACCGGCGAAACGATACATGTCAATGGAGGCATGTATATGCTGTAAAAAGCATTAAAATAGTTTGCGTTGTTCGTAGTAAATACCGCAAAATAGCATAAAATCGTAGTGAGACTAAGCCGGGATTTTAGTGGTATCTTTTTCAAGATTTTATACACGACGAAAATCATCGCGTAAGCTATTTTTTTTTGATAGGAAATTTAAAAGTATGAGCACTATCGAAGAACGCATTAAGGTAATCATCGCTGAACAACTGGGCGTTAAGAAAGAAGAACTAGTTAATAGTGCTTCTTTCGTTGACGACCTAGGCGCTGACTCTCTTGACACTGTTGAGCTAGTAATGGCGCTGGAAGAAGAGTTCGATACCGAAATTCCGGACGAAGAAGCTGAAAAAATAACTACTGTTCAAGCAGCGATTGATTTTATTCAGGCAAGTCGGCAATAAGTAAGCTTAGGCGGTCAATAGACCGCCTAAATTTTTGTTCGCTTACGATTATACTATGACAAACCATTTTCTTTATCAGAGATAAAGTACATCATCTACCAGCACAGCCGTTTATCTTAGTTCCGCGCTC
>NZ_NJPO01000133.1 GCF_002855795.1 Candidatus Palibaumannia cicadellinicola | reverse complement strand
CATGCCAAGTTACTTTCGGTTGGGCATTGTGTAGTACTTCAGAAAGTTGGTAGGCTAATTCGCCATGTACATTACCAGGACCTATACTAGTAATACCTGCAGAGATATGATAAATGTTTCCGTTTTGAGAGTAAGCAGCATGAGTAGTCGTTCCCAGTAATAGCGGTTGAACTAACTCTGGTAATTCTTCTTTAGTACCTAAGCCATTATGTATCAGTAGGATAACACAATCTGATCGTAATTGTGGGAGTAACTTTCGTACTTCCTTGGATACTTGCCAAGCTTTTAGTGTTACTAGTAATAGTTCGCTGTCTGCTAAGAGTTGTGCATTATTTGCTGGTAATTGCAAACTCTTTTCTGCTCCAGACTGATTAATTATATTAACAGTACAAAAAGGTTTTGGTACTCGTAACCATCCTTGAACTCTATGCTTTTGGCAGTAAAATGCTGCGAGCCATAGCTGTCCTAGCGCGCCACAACCAAGCACAGTCACTTTCACTTGATTTTTACCTTGACCGTAGATAATTTTATTCGATTGTCATATCGTTACGAGTAACGATTTGATTAATTTTATTAAGTACTATGCTATTTATCTGTTTGGTATTAATTTTAATATAAGCACTTTCTTCTTCGGGTATAACTATTACTTCTGTTACTTCTGGCTCAGCTAATAGAAGTTGCATTAGTTGTTCTGTCGTCCCAGTATTCTGTCGTGGCAAAGTAATACGTAGACTAGTAACATAAGGTGGTTCATGCATGGTCATACTAACTAACCACCATAGCAGTGCTACGATCACGCCCGCTAAAATAACCAGCGAAGCTCCTAGTAACTGAAACAACCAACCCCCCACGATACCACCGAAGGCAACACCTAAAAATTGGCTAGTAGAGTAAAAACCCATAGCAGTACCTTTTAGGCTTGCTGGCGCCTCCTTACTTATAAGCGAAGGCAAAATAGCTTCCATAACATTAAATGCGAAAAAAAATAACTCAATTCCGGTAAAGATGACCCAGAGATGGTTACCAGTATCTAATAAAACTATTTCTGCGCACAGTAATGTAGTCACTCCGCCAATAAATACTGGTTTTATGCTACGCTTCATTTCGGCGTAGATGAGACAAGGTACTACGGCAGCGAATGAAACTAGTAGTGCCACTAAATACACTTTCCACTGATCTGCTGGTAAAAAGCTGGCATAAGTCATAATCTGCGGTAAAGCGATAAAATTTAACATTAGTATGGCATGTAGGCAGAAAATACCTAAATTAAGTTTTAGTAACTGCGCATGAGTGAGAATGATACTAAAGCTGCTGCGTATAATACTTGACTCTCGGTTAAGCGTATGACGATGTGATACTGGTACCACACTAATTATAATAGTTACACTTATTAACGTTAAAGCAGCAATACCCCAAAACAGACCGCTAAAGCCAATAGCATTAGTAATAATTGGTCCCAATACGATTGCAGTAGCAAAAGCTATAGTAAAACTTATACCGATAAAAGCCATCGCTTTAGTATGATTTTTTTCTCTAGTTAAATCTGATAGCATTGCCATAACGGCAGCAGTGATAGGGCCGGTGCCTTGTAAAGCGCGACCTATAATTATGCCCCAAATAGAGTTAGTTAGTGCAGCAATGATACTACCTAGCGTGAATATTAATAACCCACTGATTATAAGAGGCTTACAGCCTAATCGATCAGAAACTAAACCACATGGTATCTGAAATATTGATTGTACTAAGCCATAAATACCTATTGCTAAACCAATCAGCGATTCGTTAGCACCCTGTAGCCTCATACCATAAGTAGTTAACACTGGCAAAACCATAAAAATACCTAGTATGCGTAATGTTAAAACTGCGCCTAACCCCCAGATGGCACGTAGTTCTATGTTAGTCATTGTTAGTAATTTGATTAAAGTTCATAAATACCTCTTCGTCTCTAACTCGAGTAGGATTTTCTAATTAGAGATGGAAGTGAGAAACCAGCATAATTCCGTCTACTGACATCATCACGCTCAATGAGATAATAGCAATAATGGATAAAATAAACAGCTGTCTTGCCCATACTTGATCATTATTTGCGTATTTATATCCCTGCAAAGCAATCAAAAGCCACCAGATATTAACTAATGTCATGACAATTAAATACTGATAGCTAGTAGCATAACCGCTATAAAAAAGCATTATTGTGGTAAACATAAACCCTATAATATATAGGGTAATATGATTTTTGGTCACTGCAATCCCTCGTTTAATAGGAAAAACGGGAATTGAAGCTGTTTCATAATCTTTCAAACGAAAAATAGCAATAGCGTAAGAGTGTGGCATTTGCCAAATACTAAAAATCAGCAATAAAATAAGTGCTCCGGTATCAAACTTGTTACTTACTACACAATACCCAATGACCGGTGGCACCGCACCAGCTAAACTACCTATCATAGTACTGTACACATATCTCCGTTTCATATACATACTATAAAAACCAACGTATACTATAAAACCAATCACGGCTAACCACATAGCTAATAAGTTAGCCGAAATATATAATAATATAATACCAGTAATACCTAAAATAGTTGCGTAGATAAGACAATTGGTTATAGGCAGTAATCTTTTTGCTAGTGTTCTATTTTTAGTTCTTTCCATTTTCCGATCTATGTCACGGTCAATGAAGTTATTAAATACACAGCCTGAAGCTACTACTAATGAAACTCCGATCAGCGTAGCAAAGAAAATAAGATAATTAATCTCTGTTTTTGAAGTGTTTGAAGCCAGTAAAAATCCACCAATAAAAGTAATTACATTACTTAAAACAATTACTGGTTTGATTACGTGCAGGTACTGTTTTATCATAACAATTAATGTAAATAAAAATAAATAGTTAAATAATTAACTCATTAAATTTAAATTTAAATGCCACATAATCCATAAAGAGCCCACAACAAGGATTGTTATAATCAACACAGTAAAAAATAATGCTATTAGATTCCACTGTTGCTCAGATGAAGTGTTTAGGTGGAGGAAGAAAATAAGATGTAACCCAATCTGAACTACGGCACAGATAACTAATACTGCCATCAGTGTCTTTTTGGTAAGGTAACTATTCATAACCATGGCAAATGGAATTATCGTCAGGATAATAGACAGAAAAAAAACTATTACATAAGTTTTATAGCTGCCATGGCAGTTGGAACTGGTATGTTTTGTGTTTCGATAACTCATGAAAGTGTTCCCATTAAGTACACTACTGTAAATACACAAATCCATATTACATCCAAAAAATGCCAGAAAAGGCTTAGGCATTGCAAACGAGTCTGGTTTAGTGAAGTAAGACCGCGACTAGATATTTGCACCATCATAACGACAATCCAGATTAAACCTGAAATTACATGAACACCATGTGTCGCAACAAGACCAAAAAAGCCTGACAAAAACCCGCTACGATTAGGACCAAATCCTTTCGCAACTAAGTTATGAAACTCCATTAGTTCTATGCTAATAAAGCATAGACCCAAAATAAATGTTAAGAATAGCCAGGTATTAACCTGGCTTATTTTAGCACGGTGCATAGCTAAGATGCCCATACCGTAAGTTAGACTACTAAATAATAGGCAGAAGGTTTCAACTAGCATTACCGGTAATTCAAAAATATCTTTGCCAGATGGGCCTCCTGCTACACTTTTCCTTAATACGGCATAAGTTGCAAACAAAGTTGCGAACAGAATACAGTCACTCATTAAATATATCCAGAAGCCGAAAATTTTTTGAGCTCCTGCATCTTGGTGCCCAGATTGAGTATGGGCAGTTTCATGATTATAGATTCTCGTATTTGACATTATTTAAGCCAGCTTCACTAATTTTTGTTCCATACTGATTTTCGATATGCTTAATTTCTTCCAACGCAACATAATAATAAACATCTTCGTTGAAGCTATGAATGATCCAGGTTATAACCATGCCTATTAAACTTACTAGAGCTAACCACCAAATATACCAAATTAGAGCAAATCCTATTATTAGACAGAAAGCTGAGATAATAATACCTGCACTAGTATTTTTCGGCATATGAATAGGTTGATATTGTTTTTGTTTCTGGTCTGTTTCGTGATCTTCGCTCTGCCATAAATCATTACTATGATTATTTATTTGTGGCAATATAGCAAAATTATAGAAAGGTGGAGGAGAAAATGTTGTCCATTCTAGAGTTTTGCCTCCCCACGGATTACCGGTTAGATCGCGATTCTTATCACGATCGCGCACGCTAATTATAATTTGAATTACCTGGCAACATATACCTAATGCAATGAGCATTGTGCCTCCAGCTGCGCTGATCAACATAGTATGAAATGTTGGGTCAATATCTTGGTTTAAACGACGAGTCATACCCATCAAGCCCAATGCATAAAGAGGCATGAAGGCTAGGTAAAAACCTATGATCCAGAACCAAAACGCTCGTTTGCCCCACATTTCATTCAAAGTGAAACCAAAAAATTTAGGGAACCAATAATTCATACCTGCGAAGCAGCCGAACACTACACCACCAATGATGACATTATGGAAATGCGCAATTAGAAATAGACTATTATGCAGAACAAAATTAGCCCCTGGCACTGCTAACAGCACTCCAGCCATACCACCAATAGAGAAAGTTATAATAAAACCAATAGTCCATAGCATCGATGAATGAAATTCAATACGACCTTGGTACATAGTAAAAAGCCAGTTAAAAATTTTTACTCCAGTTGGTATAGCAATAATCATCGTCATAATACCAAAAAAAGCATTTACGTTGGCACCTGAACCCATAGTAAAAAAATGATGCAACCAAACACAGAACGATAGTAGAGTGATAACTATGGTCGCCCATACTAGTGAGGTATAACCAAATATAGGTTTTTTCGAAAAAGTTGACACTACTTCTGAAAAAATACCGAACACCGGTAGCACAAGAATATAAACTTCTGGATGACCCCAAGCCCAGAATAAATTAATATACATCATTGCATTTCCACCCATATCATTAGTAAAAAAATGAGTGCCGATATAGCGGTCTAGGGTTAGCAATGCTATAGTTACAGTTAGAATAGGAAACGCTGCAATTATAAGTACGTTAGTGCATAGTGCAGCCCAACTAAATACTGGCATTTTCATCATTGTCATGCCGGGGGCACGCATACGTAAGATGGTAGTGAAAAAATTGATTCCGGTCAAGGTAGTACCGATACCAGCGATCTGGATACTCCAGATCCAATAATCAACTCCTACACCAGGACTGTACTCTTGAGATGCTAAAGGTGGATAAGCAACCCAACCTGTTTGGGCAAATTCACCTACACCTAGGGAAAGATTAATAAGGATAACACCTACGATAAATAGCCAAAAGCTAAGAGAATTTAAAAATGGGAATGCCACATCACGCGCTCCTATTTGCAGCGGTACGATTAAGTTCATCAGACCTACCACAAAAGGTGTAGCCATAAATATTATCATGATCACACCATGGGCAGTCAACACCTGGTCGTAATGGTGTGGAGGTAAGAATCCAACATCACCTGCAGATGCTAATACTTGTTGCGAGCGCATCATGATGGCATCAACAAAGCCACGTAGTAGCATAACAAATGCTACTATAATGTACATTATACCTATTTTTTTATGATCTACTGATGTGAACCAATGATACCAAAGATATTGCCATTTCCCCAAATAAGTAATAGCAGAGACTAGTGCTATGCTAATTATCAGAATAGAAACTACCGTTACCATAATGATAGGTTCGTGGTAAGGAATAGAATTTAGCGTTAACTTTCCGAACATATTTTTATTCCTGAAGACCTATGTGAGATGTTTTTAACATACGAGGATCTTTATCCTGATTTATGAAGATAAGCCATGCTACCATCTTGACCCATAAACTTGCCTATCACTTTATGAAATAGATCGAATGTTACGCTTGAAAAATATTCCACTGGATGGTTTTCGCTAGGTGCTGCTAAGTGCTCATAATCATACATAGTACTAAGTTGATGCTGCGACATTTTAACTTTTTGCATCCATTGATGAAAAGACTGATCATCTGGGGTTGCAATGGCGGTAAATTTCATACCAGAGAAACCTCGTCCACTAAAGTTAGATGAGATACCTTTATAGATTCCCTGCTCATTAGCCATAAGGTTTAGAGTAGAGTTCATACCCGCCATAGCATAAATTTGCCCGCCTAACTGTGGTATGAAAAAAGAGTTCATTACTGAGTTAGAAGTAATATCAAAATGAATCGGTACGTTAGTAGGAAAAGCTATTTCATTGACTGTCGCTATGCCGTATTCCGGATAAATAAATAACCATTTCCAATCCAGCGCTACTACCTGAATCATTATCGGTTTTGTAGCTGACGCAATCGGTTTATACGGATCTAGTACGTGAGTCGACTTCCAGGTTATAGTCGCCAGGAATAGAATAATAAGGATAGGTATCGACCATACTATTAGTTCTATTTTAGCGGAGTTATACCAGTGAGGACTGTAAGTAGCTTTAATGTTTGATGCACGATATTTAATAGCAAAGATGATAGCCATTGCTATAGCTGGTATAACTACAATCAACATTAGCCCTAGCGCGGTTAAAATAAGTGTGCGTTGCTCTAGTCCAATCTGTCCTTTAGGATTCATTAACACAACATTACTACAACCACTGAGTAACCCTATTGCTATTATTATAAACAGTATAGTAATACTATTATGGTTTTTTTTGAGTCTCATCTAAAAAGACCTTAACAAAAGATACGGAATGTCATGTTGAAATATTATTTTACGGCAAGGTTGCAGTACTGTAAACAGGCTAATAGTCTTACTTACCTTAAACATTTACTTATCACTAATAATACCAATTATAGCAATTTGACAATCGATTTAAGAAATCAACAAAATCGTCAA
>NZ_NJPO01000132.1 GCF_002855795.1 Candidatus Palibaumannia cicadellinicola | reverse complement strand
ATTTTTTCTGCTCGTATTATTTTTTCTGTAGTTAAGAATATTAATGACAATATTTTGAACTACAGAAAAAATAATACGAGTCAAGATAAAATGGGCAAAGCTCTGGTTATTGTAGAATCTCCAGCAAAAGCAAAAACAATTAATAAATATTTAGGTCATAACTATATAGTTAAGTCTAGCATTGGTCATATTCGTGATTTACCAATCAATTATTCTGCTCGTAAAAAAAGCGCAATAACACTAAAAACAGGTAACAAAAACCAGCAGAGTGCACTGGTAAATAGTATGGGTATCGATCCTTATCATAACTGGTTAGCTCACTATGAAATTTTACCTGGTAAAGAAAAAATAGTTAATGAGTTAAAAGCTATCGCCGAACAAGCTGAACATATTTATCTAGCTACAGACCTTGACCGTGAAGGGGAAGCCATAGCATGGCATATTAGGGAAGTAATAGGCGGTGATCAGAATAGATTCAGCAGGATAGTCTTTAACGAAATTACTTATCATACTATAACCCAAGCTTTTAACAAACCTGGAAAGCTTAATCTATATCGTGTTCACGCACAGCAAGCGCGGCGCTTCATGGATCGTATGGTGGGCTATATGGTTTCTCCTTTATTATGGAAAAGGATCGCTCGTGGCTTATCTGCTGGACGGGTACAGTCTGTTGCTGTCAGACTTATAGTCGAACGTGAACGTAAAATTAAGAAGTTTTTACCAGAAGAATATTGGGAGCTACATGCTAATCTGCAGGCACATAATGGAGCACCACTAACTATGCAGGTAACACACCAGCATCATAAAAAATTCAAGCCTATTAATTACACACAGATCCAAGCTGCCATTCCTCTACTTCAGAGAGCAAATTATTTGATCTGTGAGCGGGAAGATAAAATAATCAGTAGTAATCCTGGGGCGCCTTTTATAACCTCCACCCTACAACAAGCTGCTAGTACCAGTTTAAATTACGGAGTCAAGAGAACAATGATGCTTGCCCAGCGGCTATATGAAGCTGGACATATTACTTATATTCGTACCGATTCTACTCAAGTGAGTAAAGATGCGCTTAATATGGTTCGCAGCTATATCAAAGATATTTTTGGTCATGAATATCTCCCTAATAAACCAAATCAGTACGTCAGCAAAAATCAGACACTAGAAGCACATGAAGCCATTCGTCCGTCCGATATTAATACGCAAGCTAAACAACTAAAAAATATGGAAGAAGAAGCGCGAAAACTTTATCAATTAATCTGGATGCAATTTGTTGCCTGCCAGATGATACCAGCGCAGTATGACTCCACAATATTGACCGTAGCAGCGGGTGATTTCGAGCTATGTGCTCGCGGACGCACACTACGTTGTGATGGTTGGACTAAAGTGATGCCTGTTTTGTGTAAGACAAATGTAGATCCCATTTTACCTTCATTGGAAGTTGGTCAGGTACTAACTCTACAAGAATTGATTCCAACTAAACATTTTACTAAGCCGCCAGCACGTTACAGTGAAGCTTCACTTGTAAAAAAGCTAGAAAAACTTCGTATTGGCCGACCGTCCACATATATGTCTATTATCTCTTCTATTCAAGATCGTGGCTATGTCAAGATAGAAAATAGGCGTTTTTACGCAGAAAAAATGGGAGAGATCGTCACTGACCGTTTAGAAGAAAATTTTAGTGAACTAATAAATTATGATTTCACAGCTAATATGGAAGATACTCTCGATAAAGTAGCCAATAATCAGCAAGAGTGGAAGAGTGTGCTTGATACTTTCTTCGTTAAATTAATTCAGCAACTCGAAAAAGCTGAGAAAGATCCAGCAGAAGGGGGTATGCAGCCTAATTATATGATCATGACGAACATATACTGTCCTATTTGTGGACGAGAAATGGGTATTCGTACCGCTAGTACTGGAGTTTTTCTTAGTTGTTCTGGTTACGCACTACCACCGAAAGACCGTTGTAAAAAAACGATTAACCTGATATCTGAATCAGAATCATTTAAGATATTAGAGAGCGATAAGACGGATACTAATGTACCTCGTGTACGCCGTCGTTGCATCAAATGTGGGAACATAATGGATAGCTACCTAATAGATAATAATTCTAAATTACATGTATGCGGTAGCAATCCTTTATGCGATAGTTATGATATAGAACAAGGTAAATTTTGTCTCAAAAGTTATCATGGTCCTGAGTGCGAAAAGTGTGGTGCTGATATGCACATAAAACTAGGACGTTTCGGTAAATATGTAGCTTGTATAAATGATCAATGCAAAAATACTAGAAAGATATTGCGTAACGGTGATATAGCACCACCGAAGATTGATCCAGTAGCGCTACCAGAGCTACCGTGTAATCATTCTGATGCCTATTTTATGTTACGTCATGGTGCCACCGGAGTATTCTTAGCAGCTCATACTTTCCCAAATGTGCGCGAAACTCGCGCACCGCTAGTCGAAGAATTAGTTCAATTTAAAAATAGGCTACCAAATAGACTCCTTTACCTGGCGGATGCGCCTGCGCAAGATGCGGATGGTAATAAGACTTTAGTACGCTTCAGCCGCAAAACTAAACAGCAATATGTTTCATCAGAAAAAGATGGTAAGGCTACCGGCTGGACGGCTTTCTTTGTCGACGGACATTGGCAGGTAAAACAAAAGATTATTAGTGAGCCTGATAGATAGTAAACTCAAGCTATCAGCTTTATCACGGTCTTCAGCAATATGTTTCATCAGAAAAAGATGGTAAGGCTACCGGCTGGACGGCTTTCTTTGTCGA
>NZ_NJPO01000131.1 GCF_002855795.1 Candidatus Palibaumannia cicadellinicola | reverse complement strand
GATGCTCAGACGAATGCGTCCATGACGATCGACTTCTAGTACCTTAACCGGTACAGTTTGTTCTAATGATAGATAATCAGCTATTTTATCGACACGCTTGTCAGAAATTTGAGAAATATGCACTAATCCCTCTTTACCGCCACTAATAGCTATAAATGCGCCAAAGTCAACAAGACGGGTTACTTTACCATGATAGATGCGACCAACTTCTATTTCTGCAGTTATTTCTTTGATACGGCAGATGGCTTGACGTGCTTTTGTACTGTCCGTTGCTGCTACTTTGACAGTACCATCATCTTCAATTTCAATGATAGTTTTGGTTTCTTCGGTTAAAGCTCGGATCACTGATCCACATTTACCGATCACATCTTTGATCTTATCAGGATTAATCTTAATGGTGTGGATACGCGGCGCGAATTCAGACAGATCACTACACGGCTTACTAATAACCTGCTCCATCATACTCAAAATATGCATCCTAGCATCTTTTGCCTGGTATAACGCCAATTGCATAATATCGTAGGTTATACCTTCGATTTTGATGTCCATCTGTAATGCAGTAATTCCATCTCTACTACCAGCTACTTTAAAGTCCATATCGCCAAGGTGATCTTCATCACTCAGAATATCTGACAACACGACAAAGTTATCTCCTTCTTTCACCAAACCCATAGCGATACCTGCAACGGCTGCTTTAATAGGTACTCCGGCATCCATTAAAGCTAGTGATGCGCCACATATCGAAGCCATAGAAGAAGATCCATTAGATTCAGTTATTTCTGATACCACGCGCACGGTATACGGAAATTCATTTATTTTCGGCATGATAGCTAGTACACCGCGTTTCGCTAAACGCCCGTGACCTATCTCACGACGCTTTGGTGAACCAATCATGCCCGTTTCACCGACACAATATGGAGGAAAGTTATAGTGTAGCAGAAACCGATCAGTACGTTCCCCGGTGAGTTCATCGATATTCTGTGCGTCGCGCTCGGTACCAAGAGTTACCGTTACCAGGGCCTGAGTTTCGCCGCGTATAAATAATGCGGAACCATGAGTTCGTGGCAGTATGCTTATACGCATGTCTAAATTTCTAATCATATCTTTTTGACGGCCGTCAATACGTGGCTCACCACGTAAAACACGGCGGCGTACTATCTTTTTCTCCAGATTGCTGAGAATATCTCTTATTTCGTCTTCTTCGATCGTTTCCGTTTCGTTTTGCTTATGTAAAACGCTTACTACATCTGCTTTGATAGATTCAACATAAGCATAACGTTCTTGTTTTTCTATAAAGCAAGACACATCATTTAGGCGATATTCAGCCAGCTCAGTAACGCGTGATTGTAAATTAGCATTTATTTTCTGTGCTTGCCAATCCCATTTAGGCTTACCAGCTTTAGTGACCATATGATTAATGTTTCGGATAATAACTTGCTGTTGTTCATGGCCAAAAAATACTGCGCCCAGCATTTGCTCTTCGCTTAATAGCTGTGCTTCTGATTCCACCATGAGTACCGCGTTTGCGGTACTAGCAACTACTAAATCAAGGCTACTTTCTACTAATTCAGCTATGGTGGGATTCAATATGTATTGATTATTAATATAACCAACGCGCGCTGCACCAAACGGTCCGTTAAACGGAATACCAGATAGACTTAATGCTGCTGATGCGCCAATCATTGCCACGATATCTGGGCTAACTAGTGGGTTAATAGATACTACTGTCGCTATAACTTGTACTTCATTCAAGAATTCTTCCGGAAATAAAGGACGGATTGAACGATCGATAAGACGAGAAATGAAGATTTCTCCTTCGCTAGGACGGCCTTCACGGCGGAAGAATCCACCAGGAAAGCGGCCAGCCGCATACGTTCTTTCCTGATAGTTGACTGCAAGCGGGAAGAATTTTTGTCCTGGTTTAGTTTGCTTAACGCCTACTACAGTAACTAATACTGTGGTATCGTCCATGCTTACCATAACAGCTGCAGTTGCCTGACGAGCTAGAATACCAGTTTCTAGCATTACAGTATACTTACCGTATTTAAAATGATGAACAATAGGATTTAGCAAAATGATATCCTTAATTTCAGGGTGTGCAGCGCAAAATTTACTTAACCAACCGCTGACCACTATTCACTAACAACCTTCTCATTACATTAGCTCAGCTAGTCTAAAAAAAATGGAAGAATACGTGAAACAAAATTTATTAAGACCAATTAATACCCCAACAGTTTGGGCTTTATAGCTCAGATCAATAAGATAACAAAGGGGCCTAATTAGGCCCCTACTGATCAAATCAAAGTTGGTGTTCCTGATATTGTTATCTAGCTTAACGACGTAGGCTAAGACGTTCAATTATGGTAGTATAACTCGTTATATCTTTATCCTTAAGGTAGGAAAGCAGCTTACGACGTTGTGAAACCATACGTAGCAGACTACGGCGGCTATGGTAATCTTTTTTATGTTCCGCAAAATGACCCTGCAAGTGACTAATCTGAGCTGTTAAAAGAGCTATTTGAACTTCTGTGGAACCACTGTCGTGAGCATCACGGCCGAAATCAGAAATTATTTTGGCTTTTGTGTTGATACTTAGAGACATTATAACACTCCAAATTTAAGGTAAAATAGAGAGACATTTGATCTCTAATTTAGCCACCAGCTTCACAAACTTTATTATTTTACTATGAGTTAATGTTTATCGCAAGGTTAAAAGGTTAAGATGATTGCATGCATCATCAAATACATTCTTCAGCAATAGCAATAAGGCGCCGAGGCTTTAATCTTCCCGGCTCCGTAATTTCTCCAATGCCGAAGAAACGTAGAGTATCAGCAATACACATTCGTACTAAGCCCTGTTGCCAACACGAGTCAACTATGACTGTCTGACCCAGTCGTACTCTGGCAGCAATGATTGGAGGCAATTGGATAGCTGGTAAATAAGATAAAGCACTATCTATTGGTAGTAATAGTGTATCGAGTTGTGCTAGGGGAGCATCCGGTTCTTGTGACATATCTATAGTTTCTTGTAGCATCTGGAGTGTCACCATACGCGCTGTAGGATAGTGTGCAACTGCTAAACGACGTAGTCTTGTCACGTGCGCACCGCAACCGAGGAACTCACCAAGGTCATTAACTATCGTACGAATATAGGTGCCTTTAGAACAATGAATTTCTAGTTCTATATTTATATGATCCCAGTAAAGTAACTGCAAATCGTATATATGAATCGGCCTCGCTTTACGCGGAACTTCAATACCTTTGCGGGCATATTCATAGAGTGGCCTACCTTTGTACTTGATAGTTGAAAACATCGGTGGAACTTGGTAGATCTTGCCGTAAAACTGCGCCAGCGTCTGATCAAGCATCGCTTGATTTAGCACAACCGGAATTGGACTAGTGCTAATAACTTGTCCTGTAGCATCGTAGGTATCAGTACGTTCCCCGAGCTTAGCAGTAACACTGTAACGTTTGTCAGCATCTAGAAGATGCTGGGAAAACTTAGTAGCTTCTCCTAGGCAAATAGGCAACATACCAGTAGCTAGTTGATCTAGTACACCAGTATGGCCAGCTTTTTTTGCTCTGAAGAGCTGTTTTACCTTTTGTAATAAATCGTTCGACGACACGCCATGTGGTTTATCTAGCAAGACAATACCATTAATATTACGGTGTCTGTAACTTAAATTACGGCTCATCTTAGTAAGATTTACCTTTTTCTTTGTAAAGTTGACAGTCTTTTGGCACCACCTGACTGATGAGATGAGATATCCGCATACCTTTCACGAGAGAGTAGTCATAAGCGAAAATTAGTTTAGGTACTACACGCAGGTGCATCGATTTTCCTAGTAAGCTACGGATAAATCCAGAAGCAGCCTGTAGTGTCCGTACACCAGTGTTTACCTGATCATCAGTGTTGTCATTTAGGAAGGTGAAAGTCACGAAAACGGTTGCTAACGCAAGGTCACGGGATACGTTAACTCCTGAAACAGTAGCCATACCAATGCGGGGATCTCTAATTTCGCGTTGTAAGCTGATGGCAATGTTTTTTTGCATCTCCTGAGCGATACGTTGTGTACGGCTATACTCTTTGGCCATAAGACATTTCTCCAGATAGCTCAGCTAAGTAATTAATCATATCTCTGTTCTGTGCTTGTCGATAGTTAGTGATCAGACGCTAGTTTCGTCTGATCTCAATAGATTCAAATACTTCGATCATGTCGCCAGTACGAACATCAGTATAGTTTTTCACACCAATACCACATTCCATACCATTACGTACTTCATTTACATCATCTTTAAAACGACGCAGCGAATCTAGTTCACCTTCGTAGATAACAATGTGATCGCGTAGTACACGGATCTTGTTATGGCGCTTAACTATACCCTCTGTTACTATACAACCAGCGATGGCACCAAATTTAGGTGAACGAAAAATGTCACGTACTTCTGCTAAACCAATAATTTGTTGTTTATACTCAGGTGCTAGCATACCATTCATCGCTTGTTTAACTTCATCAATCAAGTCGTAGATAACAGAATAATAACGTATATCAATCTTTTCTGTATCAATTATACGACGAGCAGAGGTATCAGCACGAACGTTGAAACCTAACAAAATAGCATTAGAAGCAGCAGCAAGAGTAGCGTCCGTTTCGGTAATACCACCTACACCAGAACCGATAATATTTACTTTGATTTTGTCAGTAGACAGTTTCTCTAGTGCATCATTTATTGCTTCTACTGAACCTTGTACGTCTGATTTAAGTACAATGTTCAACTCTGATACGTCGCCTTTGGTCACATTATCGAACATATTTTCTAGCTTAGAATGATGCTGACGTGCTAATTTTACTTCGCGAAACTTACCTTGACGATAGAGAGCCACTTCACGAGCTTTTTTCTCATCGCGGACCACAGTGACTTCGTCACCAGCTATGGGAACCCCGGAGAGACCTAAGATTTCTACTGGGAGAGATGGACCAGCAGAATAGATATTACGACCTATTTCATCACGCATGGCACGCACGCGACCATATTCGAATCCGCATAGCACAATATCACCACGATTTAGAGTACCTTCACGCACTAATATAGTTGCCACTGGACCGCGTCCTTTATCTAAGAACGATTCGATTACAATACCGCTTGCCATACCATCACTGATGGCTTTTAACTCTAGTACTTCTGCCTGTAGTAGGATAGCATCTAGTAGATGATTAATACCCGTACCATCTTTGGCAGAGACATTGACGAATTGATTTTCACCACCCCACTCTTCCGGAATTACACCGTACTTAGTTAATTCATTTTTTATACTTTCTGGATTAGCTTCCAATTTATCAATTTTATTGACGGCGACAACAATAGGTACTTTTGCAGCTTTAGCGTGCTGTATCGCTTCTATTGTCTGCGGCATAGCGCCGTTATCAGCAGCTACTACTAATACAACAATATCAGTAGTCCTAGCTCCACGAGCACGCATAGCGGTGAAAGCTGCATGTCCAGGGGTATCCAGAAAGGTAATCATACCTTTGTCGGTTTCCACATGGTAAGCTCCGATATGCTGAGTTATGCCGCCAGCTTCGCTAGCTGCTACCTTAGTTGAACGGATATAGTCTAGTAATGAGGTTTTACCATGATCTACGTGCCCCATTATAGTTACAACTGGAGCACGAGATTCAGCCGTTGCTGAGCTACCAATATCACGGTCGTTCAGAATAGATGCTTCTAACTCGTTTTCACGAAGTAAAATAACTTTATGACCCATATCTTCCGCAACTATTTGCGCAGTTTCTTGATCAATTACTTGGTTAATAGTTACCATGGCACCGAGCTTAATCATTTTTTTAATTATTTCTGAACCTTTTACTGCCATCTTATTGGCTAGTTCAGCAACAGTGATCATTTCCCCGATAACAACATCGCGGTTGATAATTTGTGCAGGTTTATTAAATACTTGCATTAAAATGTTTGATTTACGTTTACTTTGACCTTTACTACTACGTCCAACAGCACGTGCTTCTTCGCGATCCGCTTTTAACTCAGATAAGCGGTTAGTTCTTTTTTGCTTAGAGGTTTTACCTCCTCGGATCCTGCGTTCATTTTCTATCTTTCGGTCATTCTCGTCTTCTGCTACACGGGCGTGGTGACAAGTAGTGATATGGTAATCAGTAGTATCTTCTTCAATCAATTCTGGTGTGGCAATCCAATTACCGTCATTATTTTCAGCTAGTTGACGCGCTTCTTCTGCAATTTGGCGAGCTTTTTCTTCTACCTTACGACGAGTTTCCTCTTCCACTTGACGTTTAAGTAATGCTGCTTCTACTTCACGGCTGGTTTTTTCAGCCGCATGTTTTGACTTTGACTTAGTAATAGTATTGGTTTGCTTGTTTATTAATGTCTTACTTTCCACTCTATTACATTTTTTGTGTTCCTTAGGTACACGAGGTACACGTTTAGTATTCGCTTCTACCTTATATTTAACCGTTTCAGGAGTCGTACTTTGAGTTAATTTTTCTACTTCCGTAGGTTTCAAAACCTGAGGTTCTTGTGGTACATATATGCGTTTTTTACGTACTTCTATTTGTACTGACTTACTTTTACCGCTGGCACTAGAAATATTTAAGGTACTGCGTGTTTTACGTTGTAAGGTTAATTGATGTGGCGCGTTGCTAATATTAGATTTTAGGTACGCGAGTAAGGTTTCTTTTTCCTGCTGAGTAACAAAATCTACTGCTGTTTTCTTAATACCAACATCAGTAAACTGCTGTACCAGGCGATCCACAGGAATTTGCATTTTTGCTGCAAGCGATTTTACTGTTACATTTGTCATGCTGTTTCTTCCATGCTACGTTTTATTACACCTTGTCACCAAACCAGCAAATATTGCGCGCTGCCATAATCAGCTCTCCGGCTTCCTCACTACTTAATCCTTCAATATTTGATAAGTCTTCGACACCTTGTTCGGCAAGATTTTCTAGCGTACACACCCCATGCGCCGCTAATTTAAAAGCTATGTCGCGCTTAAGTTTTGATAACCTCAACAAGTCTTCAGCCGGTTTTCCTACTTTGTTATTCTCTTCCATAGCTATAGCTAGGGCAAGTTGAGCAAGAGCATTCTTTGCTTTTATTCGCAGCTTTTTCACTGTTTTTTCATCTAGTTTATCGATTGCTATTAATTCCTTAATCGGTAAGTAGGCTAGCTCTTCAAGCGAAGATAAACCTCCTTCTACAAGGACTGTGGCCAAATTTTCATCGATATTTAGATGATTCGTAAAAATATTAATAGCAGCATAGGCTTCAGCTCTATGTTTGTCCTGTAGATCAGATACTGTCATAACATTGAGCTCCCATCCGCTGAGCTGGGAAGCTAACCGTACATTTTGTCCATTACGTCCTATCGCCTGAGCAAGATTACTGGCTTCTACCGCAATATCCATAGTATGTTTGTCCTCATCCACGACTATGGAAGTAACATCAGCGGGGGCCATAGCATTAATTACGAATTGAACCGAGTTATCATCCCACAGAACAATATCAATACGTTCCCCGCTTAGTTCACTAGAAACTGCCTGTACACGCGCACCGCGCATACCAACACATGCGCCAACAGGATCAATTCTTTTATCATTAGTTTTCACTGCTATTTTTGCTCGTGAGCCTGGATCGCGAGCTACTGCCTTAATGTTAATAACTTCTTCACCTATTTCAGGTACCTCAATACGGAACAGCTCAATTAACATTTCTGGACTAGTGCGGCTGACAAAAAGCTGCGCGCCACGTACTTCCGGGCGTATAGAGTAAAGTACCCCGCGAATACGGTCACCCAAGCGAAAATTTTCACGCGGTAACATCTCTTCACGACTAATAATCGCTTCAATATTATTGCCTAGATCGAGAATTATATTCTCGCGATTTACTTTTTTTACCATGCCGGTAAGGATTTCTCCTAAATGGCTACGGAATTGTTCTACTACCATTGCCCGCTCTGCTTCGCGTACTTTCTGTACAATTACCTGCTTAGCGGTTTGAGTAGTGATACGGTCGAATATCACCGATTGAATTTTATCTTCAATATAGCCACCTATTTTAGCATTTACGTCGTCAAATTTTGCCGCTTCCAACGTGATCTCGCGAGTTGGCTGGGTAACTTCATCCACAATAAGCCAACGGCGGAATGTTTCGAAATCACCAGACTTACGATCGATGTGAATGTGAACTTCAATTTCTTGTTCGTATTTTTTCTTTGTTGCAGTAGCTAAAGCCGTCTCAAGTGCTTCAAAAATTTTTTCCCTTGGAATAGATTTTTCATTGGAAACAGCCTCAACAACAGCAAGAATTTCTTTATTCATCCTAGTAGCCTCAGTAATCAGTAAAATGTTAAAAGTCTGGTACAAAGCTAAGACTTTTATTTGTTTTTTCTTCTACCGTCACCGTGATTATTTCACCGTCGACCGCATTAAGAATGACCTACCACTTTACCGCTACCGCCGTAGTTTGGCACGACTATACCATCACCATTTTCTGCTGCTCCACCCGGTAAGGTAAATGGCGCGAAATAGGCTACGGTGAACAACGGACGATTAACTTATACCAGTTACCAGTACTGTGATTAGTTTATCTTACTTGTTTATGTTTAATAACAAAACGCCCCGAAAAATCGGGGCGTTTTGTTATTGTACCTTATAACTTGTACTTTATAAAGAGTAAGCAAATTTTAGATACCTATTCGAGAAATCATAATCTATTATTTCAAGCTTGTCATATGACACCTAATACCAATTGTCAATAATGTTTGAAAAATAATTATTTAAAGGAAAGGGGTTGCGGGGGTCGGATTTGAACCAACGACCTTCGGGTTATGAGCCCGACGAGCTACCAAACTGCTCCACCCCGCGTGAGAATATACTTTAATATACTTTATTTACCATAATAAATCAACTTATCAATGATAATTGGTACCGAGGACGGGACTTGAACCCGTAAGCTTTATTCAGCACTACCACCTCAAGGTAGCGTGTCTACCAATTTCACCACCTCGGCACTGCACTAAAGAATAATTTTAGTTAGATAATCATACCGTAAGTAAAAATGTTACTTTAATAAATTATTAGTAATTTGGTTTTGATCTTTCTCTTGAGAGTAAGTGGTATCTATACTCGTCAGTATA
>NZ_NJPO01000130.1 GCF_002855795.1 Candidatus Palibaumannia cicadellinicola | reverse complement strand
ATTAATAATAACAAAATATCACTTACAAAAATACTAAAATTAATGTTTTATTTAAATTTAGGATATAAAGAATGTTTATTCTTATTTAGGATAAAGATTAAATGTAACTAAAAGTGGATTATGATCTGAAGCTTGAGTAACTAATACTGATGCTTCAGTTACTGCCATATCACGATAAAAAATAAAATCTAGAGGTCTACCAAAAAATTTTTTACGTTGATCATTAATAAAACTTACTTCTCCTAGCATCATACGTTTTGTAAACTTATATAATGCTAGTATTCTTTGCCGGCTCCAAGCATTAAAATCACCAGCACTAATCACTGGTCCCGTATGATTAATAATATGATCACCAATCGGTCCTAGTTGTTTACTATAAACATCTAGACCTAAACTAAAATTAACAGCATGAATATTAATTACCATTAACAATTGTTGTTGATATACTGGGTATATAGTTATAAGTGCTGATTTAGCAATACGTAATAAGGGTTCTTTTTCACGTAATGGACAGCAATAAACAGGATGTGCAGCAGATAATGTCATTACACCTGAAGAATTATGTAAAAAGATAAGTGCAGGTACTTGATCTGTAGCGAGATAATGTGATGTAGCAAAACTAATTAGTTCTGGAGTAGTTTGTGCTTCTTGCAATAAAACTAATTGATTATTTTTGCCAAAATTTTGTAACACAGATAACCAATTAGCACGTTGCTGTTTAAAAATATTCCACACCATTACATGTAAAATATGTGTATTAAGTAATGAATTTCTTAATTGCTGTGTATATTTTAATTCTCCTAAGTTAAGAGGAGGAAAAATACGTTTAACTGGTTGACCTGCAATATATCTAACGGCATATGTTTGTTTTGTATGGTATAGATTATAATTAACATATTTTGGCATATGTGATAATTTTTGCTATTCACTTAGAGTTAATATTTAGTTAAATATTAACTTAAGTTTTTTATAATTTTGCTGTAAACAGTTTACTTTATATAAGTAATTACGTGATTCAATTGATGGATGACGTGTATAAAGTATATGATATACTTGATTTGGTTGTAAATGATTAATAGTTTTTAATGCTTGGTTTGTATTATGAGAAAATACTCGTAGTACACTACTTACACCACAGTTATAAGCAATAATCACTGCATAACGGCGTGATGTGAAATTTAGAATGCCATTTAAATAATTATTTTGTAATATTGCTAAATACGCTGTACCAATATCTATATTTTTTTCTGGATCAAATAAATAACTACGACTGGGTTCACCTAATTTTTTTTTCTTTTTAAAAACATCACGGCCTGCGCTATGTTGTACTACTTGCATTAAACCTAAAGCATTTGTATGACTAACTGCATGAGGATTAAAATTTGATTCTGTTTGAATAATAGCTAAAATTAATGATTGATCTATACTATAATGATTAGC
>NZ_NJPO01000129.1 GCF_002855795.1 Candidatus Palibaumannia cicadellinicola | reverse complement strand
TCTAATACTTATATGATTGAGTATAGTCATAGTATAAGCCAGCATTAACTGTCAGGCAAACAGAGGAATAATTAATAATAAAAAACATATTTTATCAATTTTTTCCTAAATAATTTATCATTCTCCACTAGAATAACACAAGTCAAGTTATAGAGTTACTCTATGTGCAATCATCAATTCTCATGATTTCCTCGATATACCATCTGATAAAAACATATTTGATTAATACGCTTCTAGGAGAAGCGTAATTTCATTTGCTATAAACGCCGTCTTTCTTAATTGCTAGGAGATGTATGCATAACCTAACTTTAGCAGATTTAGATCAAGTAGTGGCATTGGGCGGCGGACATGGATTAGGTCGGGTGATGTCAGCCCTTTCCTCACTCGGCTCACGATTGACTGGCATTGTTACTACTACGGATAATGGCGGATCATCTGGTCGTATCCGTCAGTCGGAAGGAGGTATAGCCTGGGGCGACACTCGTAACTGCCTTAATCAGCTGATTGCTGAGCCAAGTATTGCATCTGCGATGTTTAAATACCGCTTCGACGGTCAGGGAGAACTAGCAGGTCACCACTTAGGCAATCTAATGCTTAAGGCGCTGGATAATCTTAGCCAGCGACCGCTGGAAGCAGTTAATTTCATTCGTCATCTGCTTAAGGTAAATGCTAGCCTTATCCCGATGTCTGAACACCCAATAGATCTACTGGCTATTACGGCTCGCGGGAAAAAGATTTCTGGAGAAGTAGCTGTGGACCGGTTGAGAGAGTTACCAGCGCAAATGAAACTTTCAGCAGTAGTACCTGCAACGCACGAGGCGCTGCAGGCAATTGCGGATGCGGACCTAATTATTATTGGTCCAGGTAGTTTTCTGACTAGCTTGATGCCATTATTACTACTAGATGATTTAACTCAAGCGCTGCGCCATACTAGTGTACCTATAATCTATTTAGATAATCTAGGTCGTGAGCTTAGCATAGCAGCAGCTAATCTCTCATTGAGACAAAAAGTAATCATGATGGAACAGGCTATAGGTCGCGAAAAAGTGATTAACGGAATTATTATTGGACCTGGTGTAACACCAGGCTCGATAAGCGAACGTATCGTTATTCAGCGACCACTGGAAGCTGTTGGTGAGCAGCACTATCACGACCGTGATTTACTACGTCAAGCATTAGATTTCATCTTACCATTATTGTACTAACTATTAATGAATATTGAGTAGTCAGCTAGCTCATATTTTTACCTACTAAGTTTAGCAAGATCGATATAGTCCGCTAGCCAAGCTTTAGTACAGTCGCTCAACCACGGAATTTCACCTATCAATGGCACATCTAGCCTATTGCGCAACGCTACCAAATAGTCGTACGGCCGGTGTGTCGCCGGTTGTGGGTGGTTGGCAATCCAGCCAACCAGCTGTAAACCTAACTGCCGTACTGCTAGTGCAGTCAGCAGGGCGTGATTAATACAGCCTAACTTGATGCCAATTACTAATATTACGGGCAGTCGCTCAGCGCTTACCCAGTCGCTATAGAGAAGTTCGTCTCCTAAAGGAGTAAACCAGCCTCCTGCACCCTCTACTACAATCCAATTAGATTGCTTTTCGATAACTCTAAGCCCAGCAGATAGCTGATAGTTATCTATATTCCTTCCTTCTTCGTGGCAAGCAATATGAGGTGAGGTAGGTTCACTAAACGCAAGTGGGTTCACCTGCGAATAAAACAACGTGACATTACTATTAGCCAACAGTGTTAATGCATCGCTATTGCGAAGGCCGTCAGATGTTAGATAACAACCGGTAGCTACAGGCTTATAGCCGGCAGCCTGATGACCGGCGCGAGCCGCAGCTTGTAGTAACGCGCAGGCAGCGATAGTCTTACCGATATCGGTATCAGTTCCAGTTATGAAATAACGTTTAATCACGATAAAGTACTCCATAAACGAGTTGATAGCTTAACGGCAACCCTAACGAGTGCTTGGGCCAGGCTTCCTCCAACTCGCGGAAGCGAGTACGGCTTATCATACCTGATGGACGACCTCGGTGCAAATAGCTCGCGCCTACCCCTTTGATTTCACGCAGCAAATCGATTAGTTGTGAATAATGCAGCGTTATTTGTTCCATCACTATCTGGTGGTTATAGGCATCGAAAGCTGCGGCAATATCTAGTTGTGGCAGAAAATCGTTAATATGCATACCGTCGTCTACTTGTTTCCACGCTTGTTCTAGTTCATTCAGTGATCCCTGGGCCAAGGTAGATACTGCTAAGACACCACCTGGACGTAGTACCCGGTAAAATTGCGCTAGCACCTGCGGTAAATCTTCGCACCACTGGACAGCAAGGTTACTAAACACGCATTCAACAGCAGCAGCCGCTAGCGGTAGCTGCTCGATATCACCGAGAATATAAGCATCCGCTGAGTTCTGTTGCTGGGCACTAGCCAGCATAGCAAACGAAAGATCTAACGCAATGACACAATTACCATCACGTTGCCAGCAACGACTGAACCATCCTGTACCGCAGCCAGCGTCTAGAAATAACTTACCGTGTCTGGGACCGATCAAGTCCCGCAAACGTTCGCCGCAATCACGCTGAAAAGCGGCGTAGCGATCATAGTGCGGTGCTGCACGGCTAAAACTGCGGGCTATACCTGTTTTATGGCGGATGGGTAGATTAAATGTGCTTAACATTGGCCAATGCTTCCAGCAGTTGTTGAATATCCCCGTACTTATGGGCGGCTGTTAGGGTAATACGCAGGCGAGCACTGCCAGGTGGCACAGTAGGTGGACGAATAGCGGTTAGCCACAGGCCTTGTTCCAGCAACTGACTAGCCAAAATTAATGCGCTTAAATTATCGCCGATTAATAGCGGCTGAATTGCAGTTGCTGATGGCGCTAGCTTATAGCCTAATGATTGTGCGCCATGACGAAAGCTATCGATATAGTATCGCAGCCGCTGACGTAATACTTCTCCCCTACTACTACTAATAACAGTAAGAGCTGCGTCTATTGCGGCAACAGTTGCTGGAGGTAGTGCTGTGCTATAAATAAGATGCGTAGCAAACTGTAGTAGATATTCTGCCACTGGTACCTGGCACAAAACTGCCGCGCCACTCACTCCTACTGCTTTACCAAATGTGACTATGAGCACATCCGGACGACAATATTTATCCCCGCAACATCCGCGTCCCTCTGTACCTAAGACGCCGAAACCGTGGGCATCATCCACCATTAACCAGCCATCTACAGCATGTGTACATTGTCTCATAGCAGGCAATGGCGCCTGATCACCATCCATGCTGAAAACACCCTCGGTGATTACCAAGCGGTTACCAACACAAAAGCGTTGCAGTAATCGTTGTAACGCGCTAACGTCATTATGGCGAAAACGTCTTAGCTCCGCCGGAGATTGAATAGCCGACTCAATCAAAGAAGAATGACTCAAACGATCAGCTAGAATATGATCGCCAGCTGTCATCAATGCGCTCACTACTGCTTGGTTAGCAACATAACCAGAACAAAATAACAATGCACGTGGAAAACCAAGCCAATGAGCTAAGCGGCTTTCTAGCCGCTGATGTATCGTACTATAACCGATAACGTGGCCAGACCCTCCCGAGCCAATTCCTTCCTCTGCGGCCGCCTGCTGCCAGGCGGCAATAACCTCTGGGTGACGCGCCAGACCAAGGTAGTCATTACTAGAAAAATTCAGATAACGTTTGCCTTGGTAAATCAAGATACGGTTGTTGCCGCCGCTGACTGGCTTACGATATCGATAAGCTTGTTTATGCTGCTGCAGGGCTAGAGCTTTTTCGATACGCGGTATCCATGACCCAGCCATCAGCTAGCTGCATTATAATATTGATTAACTAATCGCGTGCTATGAGCATTAATGCTCTTGGGGGTATGTACTTCTATCTTAATATTTAACTTACGGAATAGCGCTCTATCGCGTTCCTCTGCTGGGTTCAGGGTGGTTAGTAGCTTGCCACCGTAGAAAATAGAATTCGCACCTGCCATAAAGCATATAGCCTGGGTTTGTTCGTTCATCTGTTCGCGCCCAGCAGACAAGCGAACATAAGAGGTAGGCATCATAATGCGCGCAACGGCAACGGTGCGAATAAAATCGAAAGGGTCTACATCTTTATTTTTCGCCAGCGGCGTGCCACTGATTTTTACTAGCATGTTGATCGGTACACTCTCCGGCGGCTCAGGTAAATTAGCTAGTTGCACCAGCAGTCCAGCGCGATCGCTGATTGCTTCTCCTAATCCTATGATACCGCCGGAGCATACTTTGATCCCTGCCTGACGGACTGTTTGAAGTGTATCAAGCCTATCCTGATAACTACGTGTAGTAACGACACTACCATAAAATTCCGGCGAGGTATCTAAGTTATGATTATAGAAATCAAGACCTGCTTCTGCTAGGCGTTGTGCTTGCTCATTGCTAATCATGCCTAAGGTCATGCAGGTTTCTAATCCTATCGACTTTACTCCTTGCACCATTCTCTCCAGCAAGGGCATATCACGATCATGTGGGTTCTTCCAAGCGGCTCCCATGCAGAAACGCGTTGCACCAGCATTGCGTGCTTTTTGCGCTGCGTCTAAAACTTGCTGTAACTGCACCAGACGCTCACTATTTAATTGAGTCTTGTAATGAGAGCTCTGTGGGCAGTATTTACAATCTTCTGCGCAGTCGCCGGTCTTGATCGATAAAAGTGTGCTGATTTGTACTTGTCCTGGTAGAAAATGTTTTCTGTGTACTTGTTGAGCGTTGAAGAGCAAATCAAAAAAAGGCTTATCAAACAGTGCGGTGGCTTGTTCTAGCGTCCAACGTTGATTGCTTTGCATCATCTATATACCCAGTTATAAATAAACTAGTAGTATTACTTTACTATATTTTATTATACTGTCAATAAAATATTTATATACCATAGTTGATAGGTTTGATAGATGCACCCAGACTACCTTGCTTTTGATCGCCGTCATATCTGGCATCCCTATACCTCAATGATTCATCCATTACCTAGCTATCCAGTGATCTCCGCCGCTGGCTGCGAACTAACTCTAAGCGATGGCCGTAGGTTGGTAGACGGAATGTCTTCTTGGTGGGCAGCAATTCATGGTTATAACCATCCGGTAATTAACCAGGCAATGAACGATCAAATAAGCCATATGTCACACGTTATGTTTGGCGGGATTACCCACTATCCGGCGGTGGAGTTATGCCAACGTCTTGTAGCGTTAGTACCTTCTGGTCTAGAGTGTGTTTTTTTAGCTGATTCAGGATCTGTAGCTATAGAAGTAGCGATGAAAATGGCTCTGCAGTACTGGCAAGCCAGCGGAAAGCCGCGTCGTAAATTTCTCGCTTTGCGCCAAGGCTATCACGGTGATACCTTCGGCGCGATGTCTGTATGCGATCCCGATAACTCTATGCATAGATTGTATAACAACTATCTCCCGACACACTTGTTTGTCGATTCCCCGCAACGACGTTTCGGAGAGACCTGGCACGCCGGCGACGATCTTAACCTCAGTACCACCCTAGCTACTCATCATGCATCTTTAACTGCTGTGATTCTGGAACCTATTGTGCAGGGCGCCGGCGGTATGCACTTCTACCACCCGCACTACCTGAGGCTAGTGCGCGAATTATGCGATCAATATGGGTTATTACTAATTGCCGATGAAATCGCTACCGGCTTCGGTCGTACTGGTGAATGGTTTGCCTGCGATCACGCAGGTATCTCACCGGATATTATCTGCGTAGGTAAAGCGCTAACCGGCGGCACAATGACACTATCTGCCACATTAACGCGCCGTCATGTGGCGGAAACTATCAGTAATAGCGATGCCGGCTGCTTTATGCATGGCCCCACCTTCATGGGTAATCCGCTTGCCTGTGCTGCAGCCAATGCAAGTATTTCATTACTGGAAGACGAAAGCTGGCGCCCACGTGTGGCGGCTATAGCCGCGCAACTACGCGCTGGTTTGTTACCTTTATTAGATCACCCGCAGGTGCGAGATGTGCGAGTCTTAGGGGCTATTGGTGTAGTAGAAACCAAATTGCCAATAGCGGTGTCTACGCTGCAGAGCTGGTTTGTCGATCAAGGAGTTTGGATTAGACCTTTTGGCAGCTATATTTATCTCATGCCGCCATATATTATAAATGTAGAAGCTCTGCAACGTTTACTCTACGCTATAGCTGGGGCTTTAGATTATCAGAATCATTTTATTATATAATAATATCTTTTAAGAAAGATTAATATCTATAACATTATAACTATAAGTTAATAATGACTACGCACATGGGGCCTTGACCGACTGCGTAGCGGGACAATTTATTTAAGGCACCGTTTTGTTTATCGATACCATACACCGTAATATGATGGGATTTCTGACCGCTGACAATTAAATAACGCCCAGTAGCATCTATATTGAATCCTCGTGGCTGGATTTCGGTCGAATAATGGCCGATCAGATGTAATACCCGACCATTCTCTGACACAGCAAAACAGGCAATGATACTAGCACTACGATCACTACAATATAACCAGCGGCCATCAGGTGTTATATGGATATCTGCTGCCCATCTCCCATGGTCTAAATGAGACGACATAATATCTATTGTTTGTACTATGCATGGATGATTAGTTGTGCATATAGTAACGGTACTATCCAGTTCGTTGATAGTATAAGTATATCCGCCAGCGTAATGAAATGCCATATGGCGTGGACCAGCACCAATCCTACTCTGCACTGCTTCTGGTTCGTAGGGCATTAACGTACCTACTTTCGCCCTATGGAAGAGACGAATACGGTCTTCTTTCAGACAAGGAACCCACACTACCCGATTATTAGTATCCACATTAGATGAATGACAATTAATTAATTTATCTATAATTTGCACCGGCGCACCAGCAATTCCCTGTTCATCGATTTGGCTGACGCTTAAACAGCTACCGTTATAAGAAGCACAGTACAAAGTGTTACCTAATAAATCTGTGGTCAAATGGGTCGGGCTGCTAAACAGTGGCGCTCGGCCTACCTCACTGAGTAAACCATAATTAATATCAATGCGGTAGCTGACTACGCTACAGACAGGACGTACGCCAAGATACAGATGTGTTTTGGCTGGATGGATAGTCATTGGCTGTCCTATTCCAGGGGTATTC
>NZ_NJPO01000128.1 GCF_002855795.1 Candidatus Palibaumannia cicadellinicola | reverse complement strand
TAAATATGCATATCACTCGCATAAGAGTGATATGTAATGCTGCGCTAGTTTCGAAACCTTCTATTACCGTATATAATCTTAAATATTATTTTATTAATTAATTAGGTAATTAAACGTGCTAGAAAAAATCAAACTGTGTTTTAACGAAAGTATCCAAACGCATATTGCGTCTGCGGAGACATTACCCGATGTTATTACCTACGCTGCAACTATATTAGTACAAGCATTGCTTAATGGAAACAAAATTTTATGCTGCGGCAATGGAACCTCAGCAGCTAACGCACAACATTTTGCTGCTAGCATGATTAACCGTTTTGAAACGGAACGTCCTAGTCTACCGGCTATCGCATTAAATGCGGATAATGTCGTATTAACAGCAATTGCTAATGATGGGCTACACCAGGAAATCTACGCTAAGCAGGTTCGCGCACTAGGCCAGTCCGGGGATATTTTGCTAGCTATTTCCACCCACGGTAATAGTAATTATATTGTCAAAGCGGTAGAAACTGCTGTAACTAGAGATATGACTATTGTTGCTTTGACAGGCTATGATGGTGGTGAAATCGCAACACTCATCGGTAAAAAAGACGTTGAAATACGCATACCATCATATCGCAACACACGTATCCAAGAGATGCACATGTTGACGGTGAACTGTTTATGCTACTTGATAGATAATGCTTTATTTCCCTACCAGGACGATTAATGCCAGTTCGTAAGACTTTATTACTACTACTATGTACTTGCCTAATGTTACCAGGATGTGTAGGTACTGTTGTGGTGGGCACGACGGCAATGGCGACGAAAATAGCTATTGATCCCCGTACCTTAGGTACGCAGGTTGATGACTATACGCTTAAAGCGCGGGTTGCCAATGCGTTGGCCAAGGATAAGCAGTTAAAAAAAGAGGCGAGGGTTATCAATACTACTTATCAAAGCAAAGTGTTGTTGACAGGGCAAGCCCCAACTATAGCGCTAGCAGAGCGCGCTAAGCAAATTACGAAAGACGTAGATGGCACAACAGTCATTTACAACGAAATACGCCAGGGTAAGCCAGTTTCGCTTGTACGTGCTTTAATAGATATTTGGATTACAATAAAAATTCGTTCACAACTACTAGCTCACGAAGCAGTCAAATCCTCTAACGTTAAAGTTACAACAGAAAACGGTGAAGTTTTCTTATTTGGTCTAGTAACTCATGCTGAAGGTAAGACTGCGGCAGAAATAGCTAGTAGGGTAAGCGGCGTTAAGCATGTCATTATAGCTTTCACCTATCGGCAATAACGTAACAGTAGGTCATGACTATTTATAATGTGTATGACATGAGGAGACATATAACTACTAGTATATATCTATATACTAACCTCTTTACGAAGAAAAATTATGAAAACAAATGAAATCAAAGAGTTACTGATGTCAGCTCTGGCATTAGACGAAGCCTATGTCAGCGGAGACGATATTCACGTTCAGGTGATTGCTATTAGTAAACAATTTTCTGGTATGAGCATGGTCAAAAAACAGCAGACTATTTATGCTCCGTTAATAAAACATATAGCGGATAACCGGATTCATGCTCTGTCGATTAAAGCTTATACTCCAGAAGAGTGGCAAAGCCATCGTAAGCTATACGGTTTTTAAATACTAGGCTAGCTTAGCATGGATAAATTTCGTATCCAGGGTCCAACCCCGTTGATCGGGGAAGTAACTATTTCAGGTGCTAAAAACGCGGCTTTACCGATTTTATTCGCAGCATTATTGGCGGAAGAGCCAGTAGAAATTCAAAATGTTCCAAAGCTTAAAGATATCGAGACAACCATCAAATTGCTTAGTCAACTGGGTGCTAGGGTAGAACGTAATGGATCCGTTTATGTAGACGCTAGTAAAGTAAATGTATATTGCGCACCATATGATTTGGTCAAAACCATGCGTGCTTCGATTTGGGCGCTAGGCCCACTAGTCGCGCGTTTTGGACAAGGTCAGGTTTCTTTACCAGGAGGTTGCGCTATCGGCGCCCGGCCGGTTGATATGCATCTTCGTGGCTTAGAAAAGCTAGGAGCTACCATTACGTTAGAAGAAAAATATGTCAAAGCATCAGTTAAAGGAAAGCTGCAAGGTGCTCATATCGTTATGGAGAAAGTAAGTGTGGGAGCTACAGTTACTATTATGAGCGCTGCGACATTGGCAAAAGGCACTACTATTATCGATAATGCCGCACTAGAGCCAGAGATTGTAGATACAGCTAATTTCCTGACGACTCTTGGTGCTAAGATTAGTGGCGCTGGTAGTGATCAAATTATTATTGAGGGAGTTTCGTATCTAGGTGGGGGAGTGTATCGCGTGTTACCAGATCGCATTGAAACTGGTACATTCTTAGTAGCTGCTGCAATTTCTCGTGGACATATTTTATGTCAAGCAACTCGCCCAGATATACTAGATACGGTGCTAGCTAAATTGCGCGAAACAGGTGCCAATATCGAAACAGGAGAGGATTGGATAAGCTTAAATATACATGGACAACGGCCTAAAGCTATCATGGTACGTACAGCACCGCATCCTGGTTTTCCCACGGATATGCAAGCACAGTTTAGCTTGTTAAATCTAGTCGCCGAGGGAACTGGCGTCATTACCGAAACTATTTTCGAAAATCGTTTTATGCACGTACCAGAACTAATACGTATGGGTGTGCATGCAGAGATAGAAAGCAATACCGTTATTTGCCATGGTGTAGAGAAACTTTCAGGGGCACAAGTTATGGCCACAGATTTACGCTCCTCTGCTAGCTTAGTATTAGCTGGCTGTATTGCAGAAGGTGTGACAGTCGTAGATCAGATTTATCACATCGATCGTGGTTATGATGGCATCGAAGAGAAATTACGCAATTTAGGCGCTAATATTGAGCGTATCAGCTAACAAAAAACAGACTCATTTTCATTTATTAATTAGTAATAACACAATAAAACTAACACCGATACTCAAGATCAACTATGGTGTTAGTTTTTAACAAAGATGTTACTTATTTTAATAAGAGAAAAATACTCGTATCGCCACGAACAATATTCAGTGCCATAACAGCTGGTTTATCATTCAAAACTTTACGTAGCTGAATTAAATTATGCACCTGTTCAAGATTTAAGCCGATGATGAGATCGTCTTTTTGCAGACCAATTGCTGCCGCTGGGGAATCCTTGACGACATTCTCTACCCGTACGCCTTTAGTGCCGTCTTTCAGCTTTCCGTTGCTGAGGGAAGCACCCTGTAGTGCTGGTGTTAACATTTCTTTACTAGACAAAGTGGAAGCACTATCATCGAGCACTACGGATATATCTAACGGTTTGCCGTTGCGCAGTAGCCCTAGTTTGACCGTTTTACCCGGCGTAGTTGTACCTACTTTAACACGTAGTTCGTCGAAGCTTTGAATAGGCTTGCCCTCTACCGATACGATAATATCTCCTGCTTTTATCTTGGCTTTAGCTGCCGCTGATCCAGCTAGTACTTCGCTCACGAAAGCGCCGCGCTGAGCTTCTATATGAAAAGCTTTAGCGATATCAGCAGTTAATTCTGTGCCTTTTATTCCCAGTTGGCCTCGTTTG
Organism: Candidatus Palibaumannia cicadellinicola; assembly: GCF_002855795.1. Classification (GTDB taxonomy): domain Bacteria; phylum Pseudomonadota; class Gammaproteobacteria; order Enterobacterales; family Enterobacteriaceae; genus Baumannia; species Baumannia cicadellinicola_C. The sequence goes on along the minus strand of NZ_NJPO01000128.1, from coordinate 1,554 downwards.
ACTTCGCCAAATTCAATTAGCTGCTGGCTTAAATTATTTACGATATTGCTAGGAATAGCGAAACCAATGCCAATATTACCGCCACCTGGCGCAAGAATAGCGGTGTTAATACCGATTAGTTCCCCGTTGAGGTTAACTAGTGCGCCGCCGGAGTTACCACGGTTGATAGACGCATCGGTTTGAATAAAATTTTCTAGTCCTTCTAAATTAAGTCCACTGCGACCCAGCGCTGAAACGATACCAGAAGTTACGGTCTGGTCAAGGCCGAATGGATTACCTACTGCTACGGCAAAATCCCCTACTTTCAAAGTATCTGAGTCCGCTATCTTAACTTCTGTCAGATTCTTAGGTATGGGTAGTTGTAGCAACGCTAGATCAGTTTGTTCATCGTGGCCAACCAGTTTAGCATCGAATTTACGACCGTCGTTGAGCTGTACTTTAATCTTATCTGCGTTGTGAATCACATGATTATTAGTAATTACATAACCTTTATGGGCATTGATAATCACTCCAGATCCCAATCCTTCGAACTGCCTTATACTATGGTTCCCGCCAGGCACATCTGGACCAAAAAAATACCTAAACTCTTTTGGTAAAGTTGGCCGCTGTATTGACTGTGTACCCTCTACATGAACGCTCACTACTGCGGGCAGTACTTTTGTTAGCATAGGCGCTAGACTAGGCATAGGTTGTCCTAGAAATTCAGCGGGCAGCGCGGCTATAATAGCGTTAAATGGTAACAAACTAAGCCCAATACTTAGTATCAATACGCGAAATAAAAGTGTTGTTTTCATTTCAATGTAAACTCTCTTGTTATTCATCAAACATAACAGCTACTAAACTAAAGTTAATAAACCGTGTCATGACATGACATGATCTTATATAAGACAAAGTGAAATACAGTTCAGTATTAGTATCATCACTTATTACGCGAGACATAAATGGAGCTTGGTATCTCGCTAGAACTATCAGGAGAGTCATCCCACGGTTGTATTTCAGCTGGAATTTGATCATTATCAGCCTCAGTAAGCCGATAACGAAAAGGATTATCTTCTTTACGCTGAGTAGGTAACAAGCGATTAGAACTTTTCACCATATGTTGATAAAGTTGCCGATAGCTATTAGCCATATTATCAAGTAATTCAGCGCTGCGAGCAAAATGGCTGTTCAGTTCCTTCCGACACTTGTCTAGTTCAGCTTTACTCTTCTCTAACTCATTTTGTAACATTTGTTGCTGGCGTAACTTACGGTTGCCGAACCGCATTACGACCGCCCCGATAATGATTCCTACTAAGAATCCAATCAGCATAGATTTCCAGGTCATAATAACTCCTATTTGTCATTGTAGTATTGGGGTTATTACATGGTTAGCCACACATTAATTGCTTACTCATAATGTAGTATAAATTAATAGTAAAATAACAAATTATTAGCTAGGCCGGACCACGGGTAATATTGAAATATTATGTTCAACCGCACCACTGTGTAACATGTGCGATGCGAAATGATTATTTTACATGTTATTTCTAGAACATCCGCTCGCTTTCATGTGAC
>NZ_NJPO01000127.1 GCF_002855795.1 Candidatus Palibaumannia cicadellinicola | reverse complement strand
AGTAATATTAATTTAATTGTGCTAAATTTAATTTAAAATTAGTAATATATATACATAAATTATTATGTATATATATTACTATAGGATATATACATTATAAATATGAAACGCACTTTTCAACCTTCGTTATTAAAACGTCACCGTACCCACGGTTTTCGTGCTCGTATAGCAACAAAAAGCGGTCGTCAAATTTTAGCCCGACGCCGTGCTAAAAATCGCTCACGTCTAACCGTATCTATATTAGGAAAAAAAGCGCACGGGTGGTAAAACTAACTTTTTCAAGAAAGTTACGATTATTAACGTCTAATCATTTTGCTTTTGTTTTTCAGCAGCCTCAATTAGTTAGTATACCACAACTAACTATTCTTGGGCGCCTGAATACGTTAGGTTATCCGCGTGTGGGTCTTACAATATCTAAAAAACATGTAAAATTAGCTCATGAACGTAATCGTATTAAGCGCGTGATGCGTGATAGTTTTCGTTTACATCAGCATACTTTGCCTATCATGGATTTTATAGTCATTGCTAAAAAGGGACTTGCTGATTTAGATAATTATACTTTGAGAGAAGCTTTAAAAATTGTATGGCGTCGCTATTGTCGCTAATAGTAAAGTTACTAAGCTGGTTAATACGTTGTTATCAACTTATTATTAGCCCATTACTCATGCATCATTGTAGGTTTTGGCCTACATGTTCGCAATATAGTATTGAGGCCATAGATAGATTTGGTATCTTAAAAGGTAGTTGGTTAATATTAAAACGCATATTAAAATGCCACCCTTTAAATCCAGGAGGCGAAGATATATTACCGCTAAAAAACTTTGACAAAAGAGAACACTAATAATGGATTCACAACGCAATCTTCTTGTCATAGCTTTGCTGTTTGTTTCTTACATGATTTGGGAAATATGGCAGACAGACAATTATCCACAAACTACTATCAAAAATACATCACATACAGTCACAAATACCAGTAATAATTTGCTTCAACAGAACATACCATCTGATAAACAAGGTCAAGAAATTTGTGTTAAAACAGATGTTTTTTTGCTAAAAATTAATACTTATGGTGGTGATATTGAGCAGGCTTATTTACTGACATATCCTAATCAACTAGGTTCGTCAAAACCCTCCCATTTACTAAATAATTCTCCTGAATTTATTTATCAAGCCCAAAGTGGTTTGATTAGTAAACAACGTCAAGAGTATCCACTCTATACTACCAAATCTAATTATTATTTTTTGGAAGATAATCAGAATGAATTATGTGTACCACTAATATATACTTCACTTCAAGGAGTAAAGTATATTAAAACATTTATTTTTAAACGTAGCGATTTTACGGTAAAGATTACTTATCATATTAAAAATGCTAGTACGCAACCGCTTGTGCTAACGTTATTTGGTCAGTTAAAACAATCTGTTAATTTACCTAAATCTAGTAAAATTAGTAATAGTTATTTTACATTACAAACTTATCGTGGGGCTGCTTATTCCACTACAGAAGAAAAATATAAAAAATATAGTTTTAAAGAAATCAAAAAAGATAACTTAAATGTTAGTAGCCAAAAAGGTTGGATTGCTATGCTACAGCAATATTTTGCTACTGCTTGGTTTCCCTTAACGTTAGGTGATAATACTTTTTATACGATTGATCTAGATAATGAACAAGTTGCTATCGGGTTTAAGTCTAATCCTATATATATTCAAAAGGGAAATAAGTGTGATTTAACAGCTTTATTATGGATAGGGCCGTAAATACAAGAAAAAATGGCTGCAATAAATCCTTATTTTGATCTAGCAATCGATTATGGCTGGTTGTGGTTTATCTCTCAACCATTATTTAAACTACTTAAGTATATTCATCATTTTATTGGTAACTGGGGTTTTTCTATAATCATTATTACTTTTATTATACGGGGGATAATGTATCCATTAACAAAAGCTCAGTATACATCTATGGCCAAAATGTATAGGCTACAGCCTAAATTAGCTGTATTACGTGAACGTTTTCGAGATAATAAACAACGTCAAAGCCAGGAGCTAATGGCATTATATAAAGCTGAAAAAATCAACCCATTAGGCGGTTGCTTACCACTTATTATTCAAATGCCTATCTTTCTAGCATTATATTATATGTTGTCCGGTTCTATTGAATTACGTCATGCACCATTTGCTTTGTGGATTACAGATCTTTCTGCGCAAGATCCATATTATCTTTTGCCTATTATAATGGGCATTACCATGTTTTTTATTCAAAAAATGTCGCCTACTACTATTACTGATCCAATACAGCAAAAAATTATGACTTTTATGCCCATTATTTTTACAGTATTTTTCTTATGGTTTCCATCAGGATTAGTTTTATACTATATAATTAGCAATTTGGTAACTATTATTCAGCAACAGCTTATTTATCGTAGTTTAGAAAAACGTGGACTTCATAATTGGGATAAAAAAGGGAAATGAGTATACTTCATACTATTGTTGCTCATGCTACCCCTAATGGACGTAGCAGCGTAGGAATTTTACGTATCTCTGGCTCTCTCACAACTATGGTGGCTCAACAATTATTAGGTAAGTTACCACGTCAACGTCAAGCAGAGTATTTACCTTTTTACGATAGAGATGGAACTATACTTGATAAAGGTATAGCTTTATTTTTTCCTGGTCCTCATTCTTTTACTGGCGAAGATGTTTTAGAGTTACATGGACATGGAGGCCCAGTTATATTAGATATATTGTTACAATCTATTTTAACTTTACCTGGAATACGAATTGCTCGTCCAGGTGAATTTTCAGAACGTGCTTTTCTTAATGATAAAATCGATTTAACACAGGCAGAAGCAATAGCTGATCTGATTGATGCTAGTTCAGTACAAGCAGCTCGTGCCGCAGTTTCCTCTTTACGAGGAATATTTTCACAAAAAATTAATACTATTATTACAGAACTTACAAAAATACGTATTGATATTGAAGCAATTATTAATTTTCCAGATCTAGAAGAAAGAAATATATCTTCAGAAAGTAATATAAAAAATAGTTTAAAGAAAATAATATCTAACCTTAGCTTAATACGTACTGAAGCATATCAAAGTAGTATATTACGTGACGGAATTAAAGTAGTTATTACTGGAAAGCCTAATGTAGGTAAATCTAGTATTATTAACGCACTATCGTGTCGTGAGGTAGCTATTGTTACTGCAATAGCTGGTACTACACGCGATGTACTACATGAACATATAAACTTAGATGGTATACCAATACATATTATTGATACTGCTGGTTTGTGTAATAGTAGTAATGATGAAATAGAACGTATTGGTATAAAACGAGCTTGGTGTGAAATAGAGCAAGCAGATCATATCTTACTAGTAGTAGATAGTAGTACTACTCAATTAGATCAAACAAATCTCTTATATGAAATATTTATTCAACATTTTCCATCTGGAAAACCAGTTACTATTATACGTAATAAAGCTGATTTAACTAGTGACAAAATTGGTAAAAAAATTAGTAAGATAAAAGAGAATGAATATTCATTTATTACTCTTTCTGCACTATCAGGTGAAGGAATAAATGTATTGCGTGAACATTTAAAACATAGTATAGGCTTTACTATAAGTACAGAAAATAATGGTTTTTTAGCTAGACGTCGTCATTTAGACGCACTAAAAACTGCGGAACAATATTTACGACATGGTAAAGACCACATATTATTTCCAGATCAAATAGAGTTATTAGCAGAAGATTTACAATTAGCTCATAAAGCGTTGAGTGAAATTACTGGTCAATTAACATCTAATGATTTGCTTACAATGATTTTTTCTCGTTTTTGTATTGGAAAGTGAGTTACTTCTCAGTGAAATAATAATTTATAATGTTAATATAATTAATGCAATATTTATTATACTGTTACAGATTTAGCTAAATTACGTGGTTGATC
>NZ_NJPO01000126.1 GCF_002855795.1 Candidatus Palibaumannia cicadellinicola | reverse complement strand
AATATGTATTGGTGATATGATTATTGATGGTAGCGTACGTAGTCGTTTAGAACGTCTTACTAAATCACTTGCCGTATGATAAATGGAGATTGATAACATATGCAATTGCATTCTACAGAAATAAGCGAATTAATTAAGCAACGTATTACTCAATTTAATATTGAAAGTGAAGCTTATTATGAAGGTACTATTATTTCTATTAGTGATGGTATCATCCGTATTTATGGATTATCTGAAGTAATGCAATGTGAAATGATCGAATTACCTGGTAATAGTTTTGCTATAGCTTTAAACCTAGAACGTGATTATGTAAGTGCTGTAGTAATGGGACCATATATTCATTTAACAGAAGGAATGAAAGTCAAGTGTACTGGACGCATACTAGAAGTACCAGTTGGTTATGGTTTACTGGGTCGTATAATAAATGTATTAGGTGTACCAATTGATGGTAAAGGATCTTTAGAATATAATGAATTTTCTGCTGTTGAAACAATTGCACCGGGAGTTATTGACCGCCAATCAGTTAATGAACCAATCCAAACTGGTTATAAATCTATTGATGCAATGATACCGATTGGACGTGGACAGCGTGAGCTAATTATAGGTGATCGCCAAACAGGTAAATCGGCGTTAGCTATAGATACCATCATTAATCAACGTAATAGTGGTATTAAATGTATTTATGTTGCTATTGGTCAAAAACTCTCTACGATAAAAAATATAGTACGTCAATTAGAAGATTATAATGCATTAATTAATACAATAGTAGTAGTAGCTACTTCTTCTGACTCTGCAGCATTACAATATCTTGCTCCATATGCAGGTTGTGCTATGGGTGAATATTTTCGTAATTATGGTGATAATGCACTTATTGTTTATGATGATTTATCTAAACAAGCTATTGCTTATCGTCAAATTTCTTTATTATTACGTAGGCCACCTGGCCGTGAAGCATATCCTGGTGATATATTTTACTTACATTCTCGTCTTTTAGAACGAGCAGCACGTGTGAATACTAATTATGTTGAAAATTATACTAAAGGAAAAATTAAAAACAAAACAGGTTCTTTGACTGCATTACCAATTATTGAAACTCAAGCTGGTGATGTATCATCTTTTGTTCCTACTAACGTAATATCTATTACAGATGGACAAATTTTTTTAGAATCAAATTTATTTAATGCTGGTTTTCGTCCTGCGGTAAATCCAGGTATTTCAGTATCTAGAGTTGGTAGCGCTGCACAAACTAAAATAATAAAAAAATTATCTAGTGGTATTCGTACTGCGTTAGCACAGTATCGTGAATTAGCTGCATTTTCTCAATTTGCCTCTGATTTAGATAAGACTACTCGTAAACAAATTACTTATGGTAAAAAATTAACAGAACTATTAAAACAAAAACAATATGAGCCTATGTCAGTATCACAGCAGGCTTTAATACTATTTGCAGCAGAATATGGTTATTTAGAAGACATAGAAATTACAAAAATTAGGCCATTTGAAATAGAACTGATATCTTATATTAATCGTGAGTATAGTCAATTTATGCAAGAAATTAATTGTAATGGGGATTATAACGAAGAAATTATAAATAAGTTCAAAAATATTATTAATATATTTAAAACTACCCATTCTTGGTAATATACTGATTACTTACGTAAATGCGCTGAAAAAATAATTAAGGAGAACAAAATGAACGGCGCAAAAGACATACGTAATAAAATTACAAGTATTCAAAATACACAAAAAATTACTAAAGCCATGGAAATGGTTGCTGCTTCAAAAATGCGTAAAACTCAGGAACGTATGATAGCTAGTCGTCCTTATGCAGAAACAATACGTAAAGTAATTAATAATATAGCTCTAGGCAATTTAGAATATCAACATATTTATTTTGATGATAGAAAAATAAAAAAAATAGGATATTTAGTAATATCTACAGATCGT
>NZ_NJPO01000125.1 GCF_002855795.1 Candidatus Palibaumannia cicadellinicola | reverse complement strand
TATGCTCAGTATCTGTACTAATGTTTAAGGATGATTCGAAATCTTTATGATTTTTGTGATGATGACTACATCCAGCCAGAACAATTATTGATACAGATAACAAAATATTGGTTAGTAATCTTTCTCGTAGCATTTCATATTCCTTTTATCTATATACTAATATTACATACATTTATGACAAATATGGTGGCCAGGCAGGACATGTTACCAATCCATCAGTTGCTAAAATAGGTTTTGTTAAATTGCCATCAATTGATACTAGCTGTAAAACAGAACCCAATGCTTGTGAAGCACTATAAATAAACATTATTCCATTAGGAGCTAGGCTAGGCGTTTCATCCATAAAAGTATTTGTTAACATGCGGATGTCTCCGGTAACTAGATTAAGTTTTGCGATATGTTGTGCACCGTTGTTATTGCTATTCACCATAACCAGGAATTCACCGTTAGCACTGACATCTGCATCCTGATTTTTTGATCCTTCCCAAGATAAACGTTGCGGATTACCTCCATTAAGATTAATTTTATATACTTGCGGATTACCACCTTGATCAGACGTATACGCAATAGTATTGTTATCCGGGAACCAGCTTGGTTCTGTATTATTACTACGTCCATCGGTTACCTGACGAATATGACCGGAAGCTAAATCCATCACATACAAGTTAAGACTACCTGTTTTTGATAAAGCAAATGCTAGTTTACTGCCATCTGGTGAGAAAGCAGGTGCCCCATTATGTTGCGGAAAGCTCGCAATTTGATTGATTACTCCATTCTCTAATGTCTGTACTACTAGTGAGGAACAACCTTTTTCAAATGTAACGTAAGCTAGCTGTTGGCCATCTGGGAACCAGGCTGGTGACATAAGCGGCTCTGACGAACGATGTACTAAAGTTTGATAGTGACCATCATAATCTGCGATACGTAGTTCATAAGGATACTGGCAGTCGCGATTGATATGTACTACGTAAGCAATACGAGTACGGAAAACACCTTTGATCCCAGTGAGTTTCTCAAATGTTTCATCGCTGGCAGTATGCGCGGCATAGCGCAGCCATCTTTTTGCTACCTTGTACTGGTTTTGCGATAGTATAGTTCTAATGTTACTCGATGTGTCGACTAGCTGATAAGACACAATATAGCTATCGTCTGCACTAGGCTCTACTTGCCCCACTATTACTACATCAATACCAAGTACCATCCAAGATTCTGGTATTACTTCTGAGGACATAGCTGGCTGCTGTGGCATGCGTGATTTAATTAATGGATTAAATTTTCCGCTATGACGCAAGTCGTCTGCAATAATATCACCGATATCTTCTGGCACTGCACCTAGACCAGACCATTTAAACGGCACCACCCCAATAGGGCGTGCCGAAGATACTCCTTGAGTTATCTCGATACGTACTTCTGCATACGCATACGTATACAGTACCGAAGCCCATAAAAATAAGATACTTAACGCTACTCGAAAGATTTGCTTCATTTTATCTCCTATCTCCCAAACTAACGTTTAAGAAATGACTGTTCTCATTTTATTGACTGAGGTGAAAAGACAAGAGTAGCGTTTTTAACTATTTCATAAACCTGCAGGTTCGGAGGCTTAGGAATCGTCGCAAGCTTTGCAGCTAATACGGCAGCTTGGCACAAATCAGGATCACCTCTGCTAGGAATAATAGAAATGAGCATACCATCTGATGCAAGCTTAATATGTAGATCGCAAGTTTTACCACTGAAACGGTCTGTATCAAAAAATTTTTGGCTAATAGCGTGACTTACCATAGCTTTATAAATATTGAGATCAATATC
>NZ_NJPO01000124.1 GCF_002855795.1 Candidatus Palibaumannia cicadellinicola | reverse complement strand
AGTCATAAGATATTCTTATCTTATGACTAGTGACGCAAAAAAATAAACCTTATAATTTATAGTGAAAAGATATAATCTTAATTATATTATTAGTATAATCACGGTTCCCTGAACCAAAACATCATTATCTAAATTTGACGAATAACAAATTAAAATGGAATGATTTAGTTCCTGATACCTCAAAATTTGAGCCGGTATTTAACCAACTATGTCCGCCTCTAGATTCACCTTTGACAAAGCTCCAAATGCGTTTAATGAACGGTTTGAAGCAACTATGTCATTCATTATCTTCCAGCCGTTTGATGCTACTTAATGCTCGAGAAGAAGAAGAATATTTTCAATTAATTGCTGATACAATTAAAACTATTATACCTACAACCTCTCAACTATTCGGCGGCCGATATACAGTAACAGGCGTTAGTGTCAACTGGCAGCCTGCATCTAAGGTAGAAGATAATTTTGCCGCCAGAGATATCTGTGCCTGGCAAGCTTGGGTAGAGCACGAGCAACTGTTTGGCACATTACACTGTTACCAAAATGTTATTAATCTACAGCCTGGTCTAGTGCACTACGTCAACGGGGGCGTTTTGCTGCTAGGTGCTCATACGCTCGTTAGCCAACCCACGTTGTGGCTACGTTTGAAACAGATGATAATACAGCAGCGTTTCGACTGGCTACCGGTAAACCCCAGTAGATCAATCCCGGTTTATATACCCTCTATGCCGTTGAACTTACGACTTATCGTGATAGGAAATAACGAAGTACTGGCAGCATTAAACGCTAGAGAGCCTGATTTGCTCCGAGTTGCATTGTATGGAGAATTTGAATTAAATAAGTGTATAAATAATGCTACAGACATAACAGAGTGGTGCTCTTGGGTCAATACCCTAGCGTATCGGCAAAAATTGCCAGCACTGTGCTCCGATGCATGGCCTGAGTTGATTAAACAAGCGGTCCGCTATAGTGGCGATCAGCTTTATTTTCCACTTTGCCCGCATTGGCTTACGCAGCAACTGAAAGAAGCAACTTTATATTGCTACCCGCAGGCTATAAATGCAGCAGCGCTGTCAGACAGCTATCGCACTAGACTTTGGCGTGAAAGCTATCTTTATGAAAATTTGCAACAAGAGATAGTTGAAGGGCAAATTCTAGTGGATACTGAAAGAAAAATTACTGGTCAAGTAAATGCCTTATCAATACTTTCTGTATCTAGTCATCCCTTACTCTTTGGTCAACCATCGCGTATCAGCTGTGTTGTACATTTTGGTGATGGAGAAATCTATGATGTAGAGAGCAAAGTGGAACTAAGCAGCAATATTCATAGCAAAGGTATGATGATTATGCAAGCATTCCTAATGTCAGCATTACAGCTCGACCGGCAATTGCCTTTCTCAGCTTCGCTGGTATTTGAACAGTCATATGAAGAAATAGACGGGGACAGTGCATCGCTAGCCGAATTAGTAGCGCTTATAAGTGCATTAGCAGATAAACCGGTAGATCAGCAAATAGCTATAACTGGATCTGTTGATCAATTTGGTCGTGTTCAGTCAATCGGCAGCGTCAATGAAAAAATTGAGGGATTTTTCCAGCTGTGCCATACACGCGGACTTACTGGTACTCAAGGCGTTATTATTCCTATAACTAATGTCCGCCATTTATGTCTGCATGAAGATGTTATTAAAGCAGTACGTCAGGATACTTTCTCTCTGTGGCCAGTGAATACTATTTCTGACGCGTTGGAAATACTGACTGCGATGCCTTTATCTAGTATGATCACATATATCTGCGAGCGTATTGCCAAAATTCATCAGTACGAACAACAACGATTACCCTGGTGCTTACGCTGGCTAGCTAAGCTAGTAAAACAAACTAACTAAGTAGTCAATAACTAGCTGGTATGAATAAAGGTTAAGAAGATATGATCGATAAACGTGAATTTTATTCAAAAGAAGATCTGATAGCATCCAGCCGCGGTGAACTATTTGGTAAAGGAGGACCTCAGCTTCCAGCACATTATATGTTAATGATGGACGAAGTAGTAAAAATAACCGAGTATGGTGGCAATTATAATAAAGGTTTTATAGAAGCTGAATTAGATATTCAGCCTGACATGTGGTTCTTCGGTTGTCATTTTATTGGTGATCCAGTGATGCCAGGTTGCTTAGGTTTGGATGCGATGTGGCAGTTAGTTGGTTTCTACCTTGGTTGGCTCGGCGGAGAAGGCAAAGGTAGGGCGTTGGGGGTAGGTGAAGTAAAGTTCACAGGTCAAATTTTACCTAGTGCTAAAAAAGTTCTTTATCGTATTCATTTTCGCCGTATTATCCACCGTCAACTAGTGATGGGCATGGCCGACGGTGAAGTTATCTGCGATGGTAAAATGATTTATACTGCAAGCGATCTAAAAGTGGGTTTATTTAAAGAGACGACAGCATTTTAACAGTTAACAGATATAATCTGTCTTTCTACTGCCTTGAATGATAGTATACTAGATAAATATTAATAATCTTTTGTCAAATACATTTCTATTATCGCTTAGATTACAGATCGCTAATGATATCTCTAATTAAACGTGGACCATGAAAAATTAAGCCGGAATAAATTTGAATTAGCGTAGCGCCTGCTACCATTTTTTCTCGTGCTGCCATCAAAGAATCAATTCCACCAACGCCGATAATAGGTAATTTGCCTTGTAATTCAGACGATAAAATACGAATAACTTTTGTACTCATTAATTGTAGAGGACGTCCACTTAAACCACCAGGTTGCGAACCATAATCTAACCCCTGCACTAATTCTCTGGTCGTAGTTGTATTGGTTGCAATTACTCCATCAATATTATGCTGAACGAGAATATCCGCCATCTGGATCAGTTCTGACTCAGTCATATCTGGTGTTATTTTCAACGCTATTGGAACATATTTATGATGGTATTCTTGTAGTGCTGTTTGTTTATCTTTTATAGCTTGTAATAAATCATCTAGTATTTCTCCAAATTGTAAAGTAGTCAGCTCAGGGGTATTGGGCGATGATAGATTTACTGCGATATAATCAGCGTAAGGATAAATTTTTTCTATACATATCAAATAATCATCTTTTCCTTGCTCGATCGGTGTATCTTTATTTTTGCCAATATTAATACCTAAAACGCCGCCAAAATGGGATTTTTTGATGTTATTGACTAAATTATCTACTCCATGATTATTAAAACCCATACGGTTTATCAAGCCACCAGCTTTGACTAACCGGAATAGGCGTGGCTTTTCATTCCCAGGCTGAGCATGCGGCGTCACAGTACCAACTTCAATAAAGCCAAAACCCATAGCGCCGAGAGCGTCGATGCATTCGCCATTTTTATCTAGTCCTGCTGCTAGACCGAGTGGATTTTTAAAAGCAATACCCATGCAGGTAACGGCCTTGGTAGGAACGGATTGTTTCACCAAATATTCCAGCGGTGTACCAGTAATGCGCTTGAGCTGCTTAAAAGTAAATTCGTGTGCTTTTTCCGGCTCTAGTTGGAATAAGGCTTGCCTGATGATAGGATACAACATGATATCTCCTTATGAAGCTATATTCGATATATTTGTACATCTTTTAACACACCAGACCAGATGAGAAAAGATCTAAGAGAAAGTATACCTGATAGATAAAAATAGTGATGGTAGTAGATAAAAACCAAAATGATTTGTAACAGGTAAAAATACCTATTCTAATGG
>NZ_NJPO01000123.1 GCF_002855795.1 Candidatus Palibaumannia cicadellinicola | reverse complement strand
TAGTGAGTAATAAAATTATTACTAATATTAGTTAATATTTTATTATATCATTAAAGTAAGGTAAATATGCTAGCACAAATGTCAAAGGATTAGTTATGGTAGTCATTAAGATGACAGATTTAAATTTAATGAATAAACGAGTTTTAATTCGCTCTGATCTAAATGTTCCTATTCATGAAGGCAAAATTACTTCTCATGCACGTATATGTGCATCTTTACCTACTATTAACACAGCACTAAAACAAGGTGCAAAATTAATGATTACCTCTCATCTTGGCCGACCTATTGAAGGTCAATACGACTCTAAATTTTCATTACAGCCCGTAGTTAATTATTTAAAAAAGAAACTTTCCGCTCCTGTTAGGCTTGTGAAAGATTATTTAAACGGGGTAGATATTTCCGAAGGCGAATTAGTCGTACTAGAAAACGTTCGTTTTAATAAAGGCGAAAAAATCAATGATGAAAATTTAGCTAAAAGCTATGCGGCATTATGTGATATTTTTGTTATGGATGCTTTTGGTACAGCTCACAGAGCTCAAGCTTCTACCTATGGAGTAGGAAAATTTGCCCCGATAACCTGTGCTGGCCCACTCTTATATAATGAATTAGAAGCATTAAGTCAAGCGTTAAAAAATCCAGCTCGTCCTATGGTTGCTATTGTGGGTGGTATGAAAATATCTACTAAACTAACAGTACTTAATATACTTTCTCAAATATCTGATCAATTAATCGTCGGGGGCGGTATTGCAAACACTTTGTTTGCTGCACTAGGCTATAACGTTGGCTTATCGTTGTTTGAAACTAATTTGCTTCGAGAAGCAAAACAATTACTAAAAAATAAGAATATTTTTATTCCTACTGATGTACGCGTAGCAACGGAGTTTTCTGAAACTGCTACAGCAACGTTAAAATCAATTAAAGATATCACAAAAGATGAATATATTCTTGATTTAGGTGATAAATCAGCGGCAAAGTTAGCGAACATTTTAAAACAAGCTAAAACTATTTTATGGAACGGCCCAGTTGGTGTATTTGAATTTACTAACTTTCGTAAAAGTACTGAGATATTAGCTCATGCTATCGCTGAAAGTGAGGCGTTTTCTATCGCTGGGGGTGGCGATACATTAGCAGCTATCAAGCTATTTGATATAGCTCATCATATCTCTTATATTTCTACAGGTGGTGGTGCTTTTCTAGCTTTTGTTGAAGGAAAGACACTTCCTGCAGTAGCAATGCTTGAAGAACATGCACAAAAAGTCAGAAAGATGTCATGTTATAAAGATAAGTAAGGGTAAGAAAACCTATCATAGTCTATGACTTAGCTGCGTTTTCTTCTTAAGACTAAGCAGTGATGCTAATAGATTTTATGTTTAATTTTTTGGGGTAAAAGTAGGACTAAGTTATATGTCGAAAATTTTGGATTTTGTAAAACCAGGAGTTATCACTGGTAATGATATTCAAACAGTATTCGCTATTGCAAAAGAAAATAAATTTGCTTTACCTGCAGTGAACTGTATCGGTACGGATTCTATCAATGCTACATTAGAAGCAGCTGTTAAAGTAAGTGCACCTATTATTGTACAATTTTCCCATGGAGGTGCAGCTTTCATGGCAGGTATAGGTATAAAAAATAAAAGTGAAACAGCTTCAGTATTAGGAGCAATATCTGGAGCCTTACATGTACACCATATGGCAGAATATTATGGTGTACCAGTCATGCTACATACTGATCATTGTTCAAAACAATTGTTACCGTGGCTAGATGATCTCCTAATAGCTGACGAAAAACATTTACTTACTACTGGTAAGCCCCTATTTTCCTCACATATGATCGATTTATCTTCAGAATCATTAGATGATAATCTGAAAATAAGCGCAGAATACTTAGCTAAAATGGATAAGCTAAACATAACTTTAGAAATGGAATTAGGATGTACTGGTGGTGAAGAAGATGGTATCGATCATAGTAATTTAGATAATGCTATGCTATATACTAAACCAGAAGAAGTAGCATATGCTTATGAAAAACTCAACGCAATTAGCCCACGTTTTACGATCGCAGCTGCTTTTGGTAATGTTCATGGTGTGTACAAACCAGGTAACGTACAACTTAGACCAAAAATTCTCGATAACTCACAGAAATACGTTTCGGAAAAATTTGGATTACCAGCTAACTTTCTTAACTTAGTATTTCATGGGGGTTCTGGCTCTAAGCGAGAAGAGATTAAGGAAGCGGTAAGTTATGGTGTCGTTAAGATGAACATTGATACAGATACTCAGTGGGCTACCTGGAAAGGTATTCTTCAGTACTACAAAAAAAATAAAATGTTTTTACAGAGTCAATTAGGTAATAATTATGATATTAATAAACCAAATAAAGGATTCTACGATCCACGTGTTTGGATTCGTGCAGGACAGATATCTATGATCAACCGTCTTGAATTAGCTTTTCAAGAACTCAATGCTATTAATGTGTTGTAGTATGATTATTTTGATAAATATCTTAAGACATAAATGAAGATTATTAATAGTCTAGTAAAACGTATATGATTGATTAATCACAGCATTATCCTGATTGTGAT
>NZ_NJPO01000122.1 GCF_002855795.1 Candidatus Palibaumannia cicadellinicola | reverse complement strand
AGGAAACTCTGTAGCTGGTAGTGTATTTAGAGAAAAACGGCTAGGCCCTGATTTTATTAATATCTTTTCTTTTTCCTGCGTAATAGTAATATTTGCACTGTCTGGTAAATAACGACAAATATCTAATAATTTTCGCGTATATACTGTAGTAATACCTGGCTCATGAACTATCTTTAAACGAACACATGCTACTATTTCTATTTCTAAGTTTGTACTCGTTATAAGCAAATGTTCTTCAGTTACCTGTAGTAGCAAATAATTTAAAATATGCAAACTATGACGACCGCTTAATCTATTACTTACTTGTTGTAGAGGTTTGAGTAAATGTTCGCGTTTAATAATAAATTTCATTTTTTAACTGAAAAAGTTAAGACGATAATATTTTTATTAAATGATAAAAATCATCTTTTATGTCATGGTTTTCTTGTTGTAGTTGATCAACTTTTCTACAAGCATGTAATACAGTTGTATGATCACGTCCACCAAAACAACAACCAATTTCTGGTAAACTATGATTAGTTAACTTTTTTGATAATGCCATAGCTATTTGACGAGGACGTACAACTGAACGAGAACGTTTTTTAGACAACAAGTCTGTCATTGGAATATTATAATATTCCGATACTATTTTTTTTATATAATCTATCGTAATAGATTTGTCTTGTAAGGAAAATAAATCTTGTAAAGTTTCGCGTACTAAATCTATTGTAATAACACGCCCAGTATAGTTAGCATTAACGATAACACGATTCAATGCTCCTTCTAATTCACGAATATTAGAACGTAACCTTTTTGCAATAAAAACCGCTACTTCTTCTAATAGCTTGATATTATTTTCTGCTGCTTTTTTTATTAGAAAAATAATACTAGTCTCGAGTTCTAATGGTTCTATAGCTATTGTTAATCCCCAACCAAACCTTGATTTTAATCTGTCTTCTACCCCTATAATTTCTTGAGGATAGCGGTCAGATGTAAGAATCATTTGCTGATTATTATCTAATAAAGCATTAAAAGTATGAAATAATACTTCTTGTGAACGTTCTTTATGAGCAAAAAACTGAATATCATCAATGAGTAAAGCATCAACTGATCGGTAATATTGTTTAAATTCATCTATCACATTGTTTTGTAATGCTTTAACCATATCCTGCACAAATCGCTCAGCATGAATATAGACTACTTTAGTGTTTGCTTTGCGCTCTATGATGCGGTTACCTACAGCATGTAATAAATGTGTTTTACCTAAGCTAGTATGACCATATATAAATAATGGATTATAATCTCGGCCAAGATTATCAGCTACTTGTCTTGTCGCTGCACGTGCTAACCGATTAGATTTACCTTCAATGAAGTTATCAAAAGTTTGTTTAGGATTAACATGAGAGCAATGAGAAAAATCAGATAAAGCGGATTGGGGTTGTAGTACTGTCATTTTAAGTGGCTTACTACCAACTTCGAAACGTAGTAATGGTGCATGTTTACCACAAAAATTATTAAGTAATGTATTAATGCTATTTAAATATTTATCGCGTACCCAATCTAACACAAATCTATTTGGTGCATAAAGCGCTAGCATATTTTCACTCATTTCGGCCTGTAGGGGACGTATCCACATACTAAATTCTGTTATCGATAACTCATCTTGTAACCGTGCAAGACATTGCTGCCAAAGCGGAAGTAACATGGTAAACTCCAATTGAAGCAAAATCATAAAACTTAATAATATTATCTATGTCAAATAAAAATTATACATAGATTTAAACTAAAATCATTTATTAAAAATGTTTGTTTTGGTTATTTT
>NZ_NJPO01000121.1 GCF_002855795.1 Candidatus Palibaumannia cicadellinicola | reverse complement strand
TGTTGTTTACTGCTTATGATCACAAACTGTTACTATCCAAGCATCAGAAACAAAAGAAACAAAAAACGCCACCTGATCAGGTGGCGCTACCCTAACCCCTAACCATAGTTTTTATTGCTTAATAGCGTTTCATCATGTCAAATAATTCATCGTTAGTTTTGGTCATCGCCAACTTATTAATCATGAATTCCATTGCATCGATTTCACCCATAGGATGGATTATTTTGCGTAAGATCCACATTTTCTGTAGTTCTTCCTGAGTCGTCAGCAATTCTTCTTTACGAGTACCAGATCTGTTGTAGTCGATAGCTGGGAAAACACGCTTCTCTGCTATTTTACGCGACAAGTGTAATTCCATGTTACCAGTACCTTTAAATTCTTCGTAAATAACTTCGTCCATCTTTGAACCGGTATCAATTAACGCAGTGGCAATAATGGTCAAGCTGCCACCCTCTTCTATGTTCCGCGCGGCACCAAAGAAACGTTTCGGACGATGCAGGGCATTAGCGTCTACACCACCTGTCAAAACTTTGCCTGAGGCAGGGACTACGGTATTATAGGCGCGTGCAAGACGCGTGATGGAATCTAACAAGATAATGACATCTTTTTTGTGCTCTACGAGTCGCTTTGTTTTTTCGATTACCATTTCTGCTACTTGCACATGGCGTGTAGCCGGCTCGTCAAATGTTGACGCTATCACTTCACCTTTAACTAGCCGCTGCATTTCTGTTACTTCTTCTGGGCGTTCGTCGATTAATAAAACCATCAGTACGCAATCAGGATAGTTGTAAGTAATACTTTGCGCAATATTTTGCATCAGCATAGTTTTACCGGCTTTCGGCGGCGCTACTATTAGACCACGCTGACCACGTCCAATAGGCGATGCTAAGTCTAGTACGCGAGCCGTTAAATCTTCCGTAGAGCCGTTTCCACGCTCCATGCGCAGACGTGAATTAGCGTGTAACGGAGTTAGGTTTTCGAATAAAATCTTGTTGCGGGCATTTTCTGGTTTATCGTAGTTGACCTCGTTAACCTTCAATAGCGCGAAGTAACGCTCACCTTCTTTCGGCGGACGAATTTTGCCAGAAATAGTATCGCCGGTACGCAGGTTAAAGCGGCGAATCTGGCTGGGAGAAACATATATATCATCTGGACCGGCTAGGTAGGAACTGTCACCAGAGCGCAAAAAGCCAAATCCGTCTTGCAGTATTTCCAGTACACCATCGCCGAAGATATCTTCTCCACTTTTTGCGTGTTGCTTAAGTGTGGCGAAAATGATGTCCTGTTTACGCATGCGGGCTAGGTTTTCGAGCCCCATTTTCTCGCCGATTGTTACTAACTCCGAAACTGGCGTATTTTTTAATTCGGTAAGGTTCATAATGGTGGGTTCTTAAACTAGGAGTATATCTCGAACTGATGTTGTGGATGGTGATGTTATGGATGGGATGGCAGTCTGACGAGACTAATAGCCATTCATACAAAACGAATAAGAATAACAAGAAGACAGCGATTAAGTAATCGTACATTTAATAAAAATAAATAATAATGTTATTTAATCTGGTCTGCTTTTTGACGCAATCCTTGGACACTTTTCGTGTCAAGCATGAATTACC
>NZ_NJPO01000120.1 GCF_002855795.1 Candidatus Palibaumannia cicadellinicola | reverse complement strand
TTATAATAGCAATCGTTACACCAGCAACCAATTTATACAAATACCAACAGATCAACTATTCTACAGTGGTATTCGTTTATTGCAGTGTCAAGAATCATTAGGTGGAGTAGTACATGATATCTTAATAACACCTAACCAACTAGATTTCATGAGTATTTACTATCAGCAGCCTGGTAATCCGCTAACAGAATGGATTGTACCGGAAGGCGAATATTTTATGATGGGTGATAACCGTGATAATAGCGCCGATAGCCGTTACTGGGGTTTCGTGCCGGAACAAAATCTCGTGGGTAAAGCTATAGTGATTTGGATGAGCTTCGAAAAACAAGAATATCAGTGGCCAACTGGTGTCCGCTTAAGCCGTATTGGTCGCATTCATTAATAGATTACGATTACTTATCTCCTAATTATTTTATTTACTGATATTTAGATATAATCTAACCGTGTTAATAACCATGTTTATATTTATGTTCATTAAATATGCAATAGTTGTTTTGCACAGAGCAGATTTTTTGGTAACGCATGAACCCCCTATTAAATAATCTCCAAAAGAAAATTGGCTATATTTTTAAACAGCACGAGCTCTTATTACAGGCACTGACACATCGTAGTGCCAGCAATCAACATAATGAACGACTAGAATTTCTCGGTGACTCTATACTGAGTTATGTGATAGCCCATGCGCTATATCAGCGTTTCCAGCGTATTAACGAGGGAGACATGAGCCGTATGCGCGCTACGTTGGTGCGTGGTAATACTTTAGCTGAAATAGCTCGGGAGTGGGAGTTAAGCGCCTATTTACGTCTAGGAATTGGAGAGCTGAAAAGCGGCGGATTACGTCGGGAATCAATTCTTGCCGATACAGTAGAAGCGTTGATTGGTAGTATCTTTCTAGATAGCGATATTATTACTGTAGAGCAATTGATTCTTAACTGGTACCGCAGTCGCTTAAATGAAATTAGTCCGGGGGAAAGACAAAAAGATCCCAAAACTCGCTTGCAGGAGTATCTACAGGGACGTCATATGCCATTACCTATCTATCTTGTTGTGCAAATTAATGGGGAGACTCATGATCCTAAATTTCTAATCCATTGCCAGGTGAGTGGTCTAGCATATCCTGTTATCGGCAATGGTTCTAGCCGTCGTCAAGCAGAACAGGCGGCTGCGAAGCAAGCGCTAAATGCGCTTAAAATGCTAAAAAGAGAATTATCATGAGCGAAAAGATAACCTATTGTGGTTTTATTGCGATCGTGGGGCGTCCTAATGTTGGTAAATCTACTCTTTTCAATCAACTTTTAGGGCAAAAATTGTCTATTACTTCACGTAAGCCACAGACTACACGTCACCGTATTCTAGGTATTAACACAGACATGGAAGGACTATACCAGTCTATTTATATAGATACCCCTGGGCTACATCTTGATGAGAAAAATATGCTTAACCGTTTGATGAACCGCGCTGCTAGCAGATCTATTAGCAATGTAGAACTAGTTATATTCGTGGTAGAAGGCACTAAATGGACTCATGATGACGAAATGATAGTTAATAAACTGTACGATCAGCAGGTGGTGTTAGTTATTAATAAAGTAGATAAAGTGACCAATAAAGAAAAGCTTCTACCACATATTAATTTTCTCAGACAAAAAATTAATAGTCACGCTATTCTACCTACTTGTGCTGTGAACGGCATGGGTATTAATACTTTAGCGATTATTGTGCGTAAGATATTGCCAGTAGCAGTTCACTATTTTCCGATAGAGTCTATCACTGATCGTTCACAGCACTTTGTGGCTTCTGAAATTATCCGTGAAAAGTTAATGCGATTTTTGGGTGATGAGCTACCGTATTCTATAACGGTAGAAATAGAAAGCTTTACTACTAAAAATAACGGCTGTTACGACATCAAAGGAATAATTTGGGTCGAAAAAGTAGCACATAAAAAAATACTCATCGGTAATCAAGGTAAAAAGATAAAAATTATCGGTATTGAAGCTAGACAGACGATGAAAACTATATTTCAAACCAGTGTGCATCTAGAACTATGGGTTAAGGTGAAATTAGGATGGACTAATGATGAATCTACCTTGCATCGTCTGGGATATCTGGAATATCCATAAGGTACTTTGATGGTCAAGTTGACAACGCGCTGACTAATATTTGTGATAAGGAGAAAGATATGTCGAAGTTGTTGCTAAACGTTAATATCGATCATGTTGCTACATTACGTAATGTACGGGGTACTGTCGGGCCTGATCCCGTGCAGGCGGCATTTATCGCTGAACAAGCTGGTGCTGACGGAATCACGGTCCATCTACGCGAAGATCGTCGTCATATTACTGATCGTGATGTCGAAATACTACGACAGACGATTCAAACCCGTCTCAACCTAGAAATGGCTGTTACGGATGAGATGGTTACTATAGCCTGTCGTTTGCAACCTCATTTCTGTTGCTTGGTACCAGAAAAACGCCAAGAGTTAACCACAGAAGGCGGATTAGACGTTGCCAAACAGAAAGCAAAATTATGTAATGCGGTTTCTCGTCTGAGCGATGCAGGAATTCAGGTGTCCCTTTTCATCGATGCAGATAAACATCAGGTCGAGGCAGCAGCTGAAATTGGTTCGCCTTATATTGAAATACATACTGGTTTTTATGCCGAAACTAAAAATGCTATCGCCCGTACCGCAGAGCTAGAACGCATTAGACAAACAGCTGATTACGCTGCTCAACTTGGTCTAAAGGCAAATGCTGGTCATGGTCTGAATTACCATAATGTTAACTATATAGCAGCGCTACCATCCATACACGAACTAAATATTGGTCACTCGATTATCAGTCGTGCAGTCATCTGCGGCTTAGCGAATGCGATTACTGATATGAATTCTTTATTATACCATACGCGCCGC
>NZ_NJPO01000119.1 GCF_002855795.1 Candidatus Palibaumannia cicadellinicola | reverse complement strand
GATAATACTTCTTCATCAAAAAGCATAATTATTGTACCAGTACTTACTTTATCACCTATATTTATTTTAATATCTTTAATAATACCTGAACAAGGGGCTGGTATTTCTATTGATGCTTTATTACCTTCTACAGTAATTAATAACTGGTTAGTATCAATTTTATCACCAATGTTTACTAAAATTTCAGTTACTTCTACTTCATCAGTACCTATATCTGGTACTTTAATTTCAATAGTCATTATTTGCATTTACCTCTTATGCTAAACGTGGACTTACTTTTTCGGTATTAATACCAAATTGTTTAATAGCTTTTACTACAATATCAGTTTTAAGCTTTCCACTTTTTGCTAGTTCCCATAATGCTGCGACTACTACATAACTAGCATCTATTTCGAAGTAGTGACGGAGATTATCGCGGCTATCAGAACGACCAAAACCGTCGGTACCTAAAACACGAAATTGGCAGCTAGGAATAAAGTTACGGATTTGCTCTGCAAATAATTTCATATAATCAGTAGATGCTACTACTGGATTAGTATTTAAAATAGTAGTAATGTATGGTATACGAGGTGTTTGAGTTGGATGTAACATATTCCAACGTTCACAATCTTGCCCATCTCGCGCTAACTCAGTAAATGATGTAACACTGTAAACATCTGAACCAACTTCATACTCGTTAGATAGTATTTTTGCTGCTTTGCGTACATGGCGTAAAATAGCACCAGAACTCATTAGTTGAACTTGACCTTTATTACCTTCAAGTGTTTCTAACTTATAAATTCCTTTACGAATTCCTTCTTCTACTCCTACTGGCATAGCTGGCATGAAATAATTTTCGTTTAGTGTAGTAATATAGTAAAAAATATTTTCTGGTTGTTTTCCATACATACGATTAATACCGTCATGGATAATAACTGCTACTTCATAGGCATAAGATGGATCGTAAGAAATACAATTAGGAATTGTCAATGCATGAATATGACTATGGCCATCTTCATGTTGTAACCCTTCACCATTAAGAGTAGTACGACCTGAAGTTCCTCCAATTAAAAAACCACGTGCTTGTTGGTCTCCTGCTGCCCATAACAGATCTCCAATACGCTGAAAACCAAATATAGAGTAATAAATATAAAATGGAATCATGGGTAAATCATTAGTACTATAAGACGTAGCAGCAGCTAACCAAGAAGAAGCGGCACCTAATTCATTAATACCTTCTTGTAGAATTTGACCTTTATCATCTTCACGATAGTAAGCAAGTTGCTCTCTATCTTGTGGGGTATATTGTTGACCATTAGGATTATAAATACCAATTGATCGAAATAGTCCTTCCATACCAAAAGTACGTGCTTCATCTGCAATAATAGGTACTAATCGATCTTTTATCATTGGTTTTTTAAGCAAAATATTTAATACGCGTACAAAAGCAATAGTAGTAGAAATTTCTTTTTTTTGCTCTGTTAGTAATACCTTAAAATCATCTAAGGTTGGCAATTGAAGTGGTTGAGTAAAATGTTTAAGTCTACTAGGTAAATAACCATGTAGTGCATTACGCCGTTCATGTAGATATTTAAATTCTTCTGATTCTTCTGGAAAAGTTATATATGATAGTAATTTTATTTCATTATCAGTAATACTGCTTAAATTAAAACGATCACGAAAGTAGCGTATTTCTTCTATGTTCATTTGTTTTACTTGATGAGCAATGTTCATTCCTTCTCCTGTCATACCCATACCATATCCTTTTATCGTATGCGCAAGAATTACTATAGGTTTGCCAGTAGTTTGTTTAGCTTTTTGCAAAGCAGCAAAAATTTTTTTAGGGTCATGACCACCACGATTTAGTGCCCAAATTTCTTCGTCGCTCATATTTTTTACTAGCTCTGTTGTTTCATGGTATTTACCAAAAAAATGCTTACGCACATAAGCACCATTTTTAGATTTGAAAGTTTGATAATCTCCATCAACAGTTTCATTCATCAGTTGAACTAATTTACCTTTAGTATCTTTACGTAATAATTCATCCCAGCGACTACCCCAGATAACTTTGATCACCTCCCAACCGGCCCCACTAAAAATATTATTTAACTCATTAATGATTTTGCCATTACCGATAACTGGACCATCTAAACGTTGTAAATTACAATTAATTATAAAAATTAAATTATCTAGTTTTTCACGAGTAGCAATAGTGAGTGCACCTTTAGATTCTGGTTCATCCATTTCACCATCGCCTAAAAAAGCGTAAACCATCTGATTGCTTGTATCTTTCAATCCTCGGTGATGTAAATATTTAAGAAATTTTGCTTGATAGATAGCACAAATAGGTCCTAATCCCATAGAAACAGTAGGAAACTGCCAGAATTCCGGCATAAGCTTCGGATGTGGATAAGAAGATAATCCCTGACCATATACTTCTTGGCGAAAATTATTTATTTGTTCTACCGTAATACGCCCTTCTAAAAAAGATCTAGCATAAATACCAGGAGATATATGTCCTTGAAAATAAACTAAATCACCACCATCCTTATTATTTCTAGCTCGAAAAAAATGATTAAAACAAACATCATAAATAGTAGCAGATGATTGAAAAGAAGCAATGTGACCACCTAGATCTAAATTTTTTTGTGATGCATGTAAAACCATCATAATAGTGTTCCAACGAATAGCGGAACGAATACGATGCTCTAATTCTAAATTACCTGGATACTCAGGTTCATCTTCTACTGAAATAGTATTTATATAGTTATTATTAGTAAATAGATCTGCAGATACTTTTACTCTGCTTTGAGAAACTCTATCTAATATTTTATCAATTAAAAATTGTGCACGTACCGTACCTTCTTTACGGATTACCGATTCGATAGCTTGTAACCATTCATATGTTTCGATCGGATCCACGTCATGAGAGAATAATTCTGACATGGTCAGTTTTCCTTTTATTTTGCTTTAGATTAAATCTATAGCTGATTTTCTACATAAAGTTACTTTAAATAAAGTATCTTTTTTTTTCTAGTTATGTCATCATTTATTTTACTTATGTTACTAACAACAGTTATCTTTATCGTAGATCAAA
>NZ_NJPO01000118.1 GCF_002855795.1 Candidatus Palibaumannia cicadellinicola | reverse complement strand
CGCCTATTGATGTTTATCAACTTCGATTAATATCAATAATACAGTAAATATTACAGTGACAGTAATTGGTCTGATCTAGATCTACTCACTAAGCGATGAGTTATCTCTCATACACTACTTAGTGTAAGTTATATTAATCAATAACAGTCCAGTGTAATGACTCTTGTGCTAGAAAAGATACGAGTGTCTCTCCATTAGCTAAAGATATCATCTCTGGGTGATGATGATTATCACGTTTGAGAGAGATAAAATCTTGATTCAAAGGCAATCCATAAAAACGCGGTCCATTTAGGGAACAAAATGCTTCAAAGTATTCTAGTGCACCAAGCTCTTCAAAAACAGTAGCATAAGCAGGCAGTGCTACTGGTGCATTGAAAACTCCGGCACACCCGCAATCTGACTCTTTACGATGACGAGCATGTGGTGCTGTGTCTGTGCCTAAGAAAAAACGATCGCAACCGCTAGTCACTGCGGCGCGCAACGCTTGTTGGTGACTACTACGTTTCAGAATAGGAAGACAATAAAGGTGAGGACGAATTCCACCAACTAGCATATGGTTGCGGTTAAACATTAAATGCTGCGGGGTAACAGTTGCTCCAAGATACCGATCTCCTTCTAGAACATAGTCAACTGCCTCTTTAGTAGTTATGTGCTCAAAGACAATTTTTAATGCCTGAAATTGGCGGCGTATCGGTTCTATAACTTGTTCAATAAAACGGGCTTCACGATCGAAGATATCAATTTCTGCGGTATTCACTTCGCCGTGAATCAACAATGGTATACCTATATTTTGCATAGCGGATAAAATCGGATAAAAAGTAGTGATATTAGTAACGCCATAGTTTGAGTTTATGGTAGTGTTAGCTGGATAAAGTTTTGCAGCAGTAAAAACCTCTTGTTTAAAACCTTCAACAAGTTCCTGTTTTGTCAGCGATTTACTAAGGTAGCAAGTCATCAAAGGTTGAAATTTATGTCTCGTAGGCAGCGCAGCAATAATACGTTTCCGATAAGCTATTGCTTGGCGAATCGTTGTCACTGGCGGTATAATATTTGGCATAATAATTGCGCGACCGAAATAACGACTAGTATAAGGTAGTACAGTCCGTAACATATCATTATCGCGCAAATGAACATGCCAATCGTCTGGCCTGCGAATTTTTATTTCTAAGGTTTGTACCGTCATAAAGTAATTTTCCTGTTCTTTAAGAGGTGTGAAGTATCTTATTATATTATTTATATTAGTAGTCAGCAAATATTCGTGCTACAGGTATCTCCGTTACTAA
>NZ_NJPO01000117.1 GCF_002855795.1 Candidatus Palibaumannia cicadellinicola | reverse complement strand
TGTCTGCATATACTGTGAACATTGTGGCACAGAAGATTTTTCTAGCTCACTGTGTTTAATTTTTTGTACTATACGATGCTGATAAATACGAGCTTTGACTTCCTCTAGTTGCTTACGTGCATACTCAATATGTTCTGCTTTTAATTCTCCACATGAATGACCATTCAGATCTACACGTTGTACTCCATGCTTGATTCCATATAAATAACGCCAGCTTGATGTATAAAGACGTAATGCAGAACGCAACTTAGTTTTGCTCAGAGTATCTTGGCTCTGTACCCATTCTACCAGATCTTTAAAAATACCTATTTTTAGTGGTCGCGTTTCACCTACTGAGGTAAAACATAGCGGAAAGTGTTGGGTAAGAAAAGCAATCACTTTTTTGTTACTGTTCAACTTAGATTGATTTTCCATTAATATTCCTGATGAAAACAACACTTATATTAGTATTAATAGTATTATTTATAATAAAACAATAATAATATATAATTTAAATTTATATTATAAATTATTAATCATTTGGTCTATTAAGAATAATCCATTATTATCGATAGCTATGATTTTAAATTTATTTAATATAGAGAGAAAAATCTGCTCTTCTTTATGCTGTTCAGCAACGTACCACTGTAAAAAGTGGAATGTTGAGTAATCTTGTAGATTCATAGCTATGTGAACTAGCCGGTGAATTTTATTGGTAATATTTTTTTCATGTTCGTAGGCAAGATTTATTAATTCAGGTAGTGACGAGAAATTAAACGGCGGGGCTTCAATAGCACCTAACATAGGCATAGTACTTGTTTCATTTAAATAGTCAAAAATACGGTATATGTGATTTCTTTCTTCTTGCGATTGCTTTTTAAAAAATTGGCTGATACCTTCAAAACTTTTGTTATGACACCAAGCACTCATTTGCAAATACAGATTAGCAGAATAACATTCTAAATTCAGTTGTTCATAAAGCTTCGTTGTAACTTCTTGTTTTAACATTAGTCAAATCCTGATTGAAATCAATAGAGTAATTTTTGATCTACTTTATTTGAGTTACTGATTAATTAAAATAGTGAATAACATTTTTGTAACTAATTAAACGCTTGAGTTTTAATATCTTATATATGTTAAATAAGTTTAAAATAAACATAATTAATTTATTTTTTTACTTCAGAAAAGTTTTCTTCTAACTGATGCCAAGAGCGACTATCTCTAGTCATCAATGCTACAGATGCTACTGGTCCCCAAGTGCCAGCTTGATATACTTTTAGTGCATTAGCGTCTGCTTTCCAAGCGTCGATAATTGAATCTACCCATTTCCAGGCTTCTTCTATTTCATCTCTTCGAACAAAAAGTGCCTGAATTCCTCGCATAGTTTCTAGTAAGAGACGTTCATAAGCATCTGATAGATGTGTCTGGTTAAAAGTTTTAGTAAAACTTAGATCTAATTTAGTCATTTGTAAACGATGTTTATGATCCAATTTAGGTACTTTATTTAAAATCTGAATGTCCATTCCTTCATCTGGCTGTAGACGAATAGTAAGTTTGTTTGGCGGTAGTTTTTGATAAGAGTCCCGAAATAAATTAATAGGTGGATTTTTAAAATATACTACTACTTCTGAACATTTCATAGGTAAACGCTTACCAGTGCGTAAATAGAAGGGTACTCCTGCCCATCTCCAATTATCAATATCCACACGAAGAGAAACAAAAGTTTCAGTACAACTATTTGTGTTTGCGCCTTCTTCTTCTAGATAACCTGGTACTTTTATACCTTTGATAAAGCCAGCTGTGTACTGTCCACGTACTGTCGTATCACGTACATTACTGTAATTAATAGGACGTAGTGAACGTAACACTTTTACTTTCTCATCGCGGATACTATCAGTAGTTAAATCAGAAGGAGGTGACATCGCAATCATAGTTAATATTTGTAGCAAATGGCTTTGAATCATGTCACGCATCTGACCTGTTTGATCAAAATATCCCCAACGCCCTTCAATGCCTACTTCTTCAGCTACAGTTATCTGTACGTGATCAATAGTACGATTATCCCAGTTAGTTGTGAATAAAGAATTAGCAAAACGTAGAGCAAGTAAATTGAGTACCGTTTCTTTACCAAGATAATGATCGATACGATATACTTGAGTTTCTTTAAAATAATTCGATACTTGATCGTTAATGATACGTGATGATACTAAACTAGTACCTAGTGGTTTTTCCATAACTACACGATTAGGGTATTTATTAATACCAAATTGTCCTAATCCTTGACAAATTGAGCCAAAAGTATTTGGTGGCATAGCTAAATAATTAACTGTAACTCTAGACCTCATATCTAATATTTTTGCTAACCTACTAAAGTTTTGGGTATCATTGACATCTAAATTACAAAAATTTAAACGTGCGCTTAAAATCTTCCATAATTGTTCGTCAATAGGTTCTGTCATAAAATGTTCTAATGCTTGACGTACCATATTAGTATAAGCTAAGACATCCCATTCTGCGCGACCAACACCAATAATACGTGTTTCCGGATGAATATAACTTAATTTTTCTAGCTGATACAACGAGGGTAATAATTTACGGCGAGCTAGATCTCCTTTTGCACCAAAAATAACTAGATCACATGCTTGTGCGATAGATGTCACAGTCATGTTTTTGTCCTCGTGCAAGATAGTTGTATTAATTACTTGAATTATACCTCTACTATTGTTTTAAAACACATGAAATTCTTTTTTAT
>NZ_NJPO01000116.1 GCF_002855795.1 Candidatus Palibaumannia cicadellinicola | reverse complement strand
CACGACCTGAATAATTACGCCAACGCTTCCTGCCTGTGGCACTGCGCCCGGTTTTTTAACTTTAATGCGCACCCAAGTTAGAGAAAACTTTTTTATGAGTAGCTCAGCTACTTCTTCAGCTACTCGTTCTATGAGTGTAAAACTATTACTACTAACTAGTGACAATACCGCTTGGCTGACATCCACATAGCTAAGACCATAAAAGATATTATCGCTACGCGCAGCAGGTAGGTTATCCCAGCCCAGTTCTAGATCTAAAACTAGCTTTTGCAACAATTGCTGCTCCCAGTCATAAACACCAATAAAGGCCATTACTGTTAATTCTTCAATAAAGACAATATCCACGTGTTAAACTCTACTCTGGTAATAAATAATAATGTGTTATTTGAATTAATTAATTAGGTCACTACGGCTGTCAACTCTTCTAGTGACCAGCGCGGGCGTACTGTAACTGTTAATTGACTCTTGACACAGGATGGTAACCGTATCATGCCAACATAGGCGATCATCGCGCCGTTATCAGTACATAACTCAGGTCGTGGGTAAAACACTTTATCTCCTCGCTGCTCTATTATCTCCTTAATACGCGTACGCAGCGTCTGGTTAGCGCTGACACCGCCTGCAATCACCAGTCTTCGTAAACCTGTTTGATCTAGCGCACGGCTGCATTTGATCGCTAACGTATCCACCACCGCATCCTCGAATGCCCGCGCTACATCTGCATGTGTCTGTGCATCCCTAGCGACGGCATTTATGGTATTAGCAGCAAAAGTCTTTAATCCAGAGAAGCTAAAATTCAAACCTGGGCGGTCAGTCATAGGTCGCGGAAAGATATAGCGTCCTGCCACGCCTTGCTGCGCAATGCGTGACAATAGAGGTCCTCCTGGATAATTGAGACCCAGTAGCTTAGCAATCTTATCAAACGCCTCACCTGCAGCATCGTCGATAGACTCACCGAGTAATTGATATTTACCGATGCCGGTCACCGCTATAAGTTGGGTATGCGCGCCAGATACCAAGAGTGCGACAAAAGGAAAAGCAGGAGGATTAGCCTCTAACATAGGTGCTAGCAAATGACCTTCCATATGGTGCACAGCTATATCCGGTACCCTCCAGGCATACGCTAGCGCGCTGCCTACGGTAGCGCCTACCATAAGCGCGCTAACTAGTCCAGGTCCAGCGGTATACGCTACTCCATCGATATCCTTAGCCTGTAGCCCAGCCTCCGACAGTGCAGCTTGGATTAGTGGTACTGTTTTCCGCACATGATCACGGGACGCAAGTTCAGGTACTACACCGCCATAATACGCATGCAGTCTTACCTGGCTATAAATATGATTAGCTAGTAGCCCTTGCTGATCATCATAAATAGCCACGCCAGTTTCATCACAGGAAGTTTCAATACCTAATACTCGCATAATTGTTATAATTCCTATTTTACCAGATATAGTTTACTATCTAGTTATCATTTTTTACACTCAAGGTATGGTCTATACTAACGTCCATCGGGCGTAAATCAATTCATTAGTAATATTTAAAGTCAAAAATATCATTACTTTACAAAATAAGCATACTTAAAGTAAAATTCAATGCCATTTAAAAAATAGCTAATACGCAAAATACAGCAATAAAATATTAATTTTATTGTGAGGTCAAAAAAATGCCGGTAATAAAAGTACGTGAAAACGAGCCATTTGATGTAGCACTCCGTCGCTTCAAACGTTCCTGTGAAAAAGCAGGAGTTTTGTCCGAAGTACGTCGTCGCGAGTTCTATGAAAAACCTACTACGGAACGTAAACGCGCTAAAGCTTCAGCAGTCAAACGTTATAGTAAAAAACTCGCTCGCGAAAACGCACGTCGCACTCGTCTATATTAATTAACTGAATACGATTACGACTGCACATCATCGGGCTTATGGCTGGACGAATTCCACGTGCATTTATCAATAGCTTGTTGGCACGTACCAATATCGTTGCCCTAATTGATGCACGAGTTAAGCTGAAAAAACAGGGTAAGTATTTTATTGCTTGCTGTCCGTTCCATCATGATAACACCCCCTCGTTTAATGTAAGTAGTGAAAAGCAATTTTATCACTGTTTCAGTTGCGGTTCTCATGGTAACGCAATCGATTTTCTAATGAATTATGATCGTCTAGAGTTTCTAGAATCGATTGAAGAATTAGCCACCATATGTGGCTGGAATGTTCCCTACGAAGTACATTTCAGTTCAAATAAGCAGCAAAACCCGCATTCGCGCCAGAAGATTTATGATATTATGAATAAGCTCAGTCAATTTTATCAGCAATCGCTAAAACAACAGGCTATGGTAGTTCATAACTATCTGCAACAACGCGGTCTGAGCACCGCGGTGATCAATAATTTTGTGATTGGTTTTGCTCCGCCGGGCTGGGACAACGTGATAAAGCACTTTGGTCGTTCAGCGGAAAAAATAGCCTTGCTCAAAGCTGCGGGCATGGTGATTAAAAATAACAACGGCTATACCTATGATCGTTTTCGTAATCGAGTAATTTTTCCTATTCGTGACAAGCGCGGGCGAATCATAGCTTTTGGCGGCCGTCTCCTGGGAGACGGCCAACCTAAATACCTAAACTCGCCAGAAACAGATATTTTTCATAAAAGTCGCCAGTTATACGGGCTGTATGAAGCCCAACAAAAACATACGGAATTATCTCGGTTGCTAGTTGTAGAAGGTTATATGGATGTGGTAACTCTGACGCAGTTCGGTATTGATTATGCAGTCGCGTCCCTTGGTACCACAACAACTACCGAACATATTCAGTTGCTGTATCGCACTACC
>NZ_NJPO01000115.1 GCF_002855795.1 Candidatus Palibaumannia cicadellinicola | reverse complement strand
ATATCACATAGTATTGTATTGCCGAGATTCTGTACTAGATCGTTTTCTACCTGGAACAGAGTTCATGGCATACCCGCTCATACTCATGCTCATGTCATTGCTACTACTATCAAAATGATCATCCCAACCTGCAGGTGGTCGTACAGACGATTTACGTGCCATTAAATCATCAATCTGCGGTGCATCAATAGTTTCATATTTCATCAGCGCATCTTTCATAGCATGTAAGATATCCATATTGTCTATTAATAACATTCTGGTGCGTAGATAGTTACGCTCAATTAACAACTTAACTTCTTGGTCAATGATGCGTGCCGTTTCATCTGACATATGTTTAGCTTTCGCTACGGAACGACCCAGGAACACTTCACCCTCTTCTTCAGCATATAAAAGCGGGCCTAATTTATCTGAAAATCCCCACTGAGTGACCATATTACGAGCAATAGAAGTAGCTACTTTGATATCGTTAGATGCCCCAGTAGAAACTCTAGCTGAGCCATAAATGATTTCTTCTGCTAGTCGTCCACCGTATAGAGTAGAAATTTGGCTTTCTAGCTTTTGACGGCTAGAGCTAATAGCATCTCCTTCCGGTAAAAAAAAGGTCACTCCGAGAGCGAGACCCCGTGGGATAATAGTCACTTTATGCACCGGATCATGGTCTGGCACTAAACGACCAATAATAGCATGTCCTGCTTCATGATAAGCGGTAGACTCTTTCTGTGCTTCGGTCATCACCATAGAACGGCGTTCGGCACCCATCATAATTTTGTCCTTGGCTTTTTCAAATTCGATCATTGAGACAACGTGTTTGCTGCAGCGGGCGGCAAAAAGTGCCGCTTCGTTTACTAGGTTAGCTAAATCTGCTCCGGAGAAACCTGGTGTACCGCGGGCAATAACTGAAGCGTCCATATCTGCTGCTAGCGGAACACGGCGCATATGTACCTTAAGAATCTGTTCACGACCACGTACATCCGGTAACCCAACCACTACCTGTCGATCGAAACGTCCGGGTCGCAGCAACGCTGGATCTAATACGTCCGGCCGGTTGGTAGCAGCGATAATGATAATACCTTCATTGCCTTCAAAACCGTCCATTTCTACTAGCATTTGGTTTAAGGTTTGTTCGCGTTCATCATGACCCCCGCCTAAGCCAGCTCCACGCTGCCGACCTACTGCGTCTATTTCATCTATAAAGATAATACATGGTGCAGCTTTTTTAGCTTGCTCAAACATATCACGTACACGCGATGCGCCTACACCTACAAACATTTCTACAAAATCAGAACCAGAGATAGTAAAGAATGGTACTTTAGCCTCTCCAGCGATTGCTTTAGCTAGTAAGGTTTTCCCTGTACCGGGGGGTCCAACCATTAAAACTCCCTGAGGAATTTTACCTCCTAGCTTTTGAAAACGACTAGGTTCTCGTAGGTAATCTACCAGCTCGCTAACTTCTTCTTTAGCTTCGTCACAACCAGCAACATCGGCAAAAGTAGTTTTTATTTGATCTTCTGTTAGCATACGCGCTTTGCTTTTACCAAAAGAAATTGCTCCTTTACCGCCTCCCTGCATTTGCCGCATAAAAAATACCCAGACTCCAATGAGTAATAGCATTGGAAACCAAGATATAAATATTGACGCTAGCAAACTAGGTTCTTCAGGTGGTTCGCCAACTACTTTAACATTTTTGGTTAACAGAATATCTAGCAATTTAGGGTCATTAACTGGAATAAAAGTAGTATAGTGGTGACTGTCTTTTTTGATCACGGTAATCTCACGACCATTAATACGTGCTTCCCTAACTTGGTCTTGATTTAATTCTGACATAAAAGTTGAATAATCCACTTTACGTTCATTTGATTCGCTGGGCCCAAAGCTCTGGAATAACGACATCAGCACTATTGCGATGATTAACCAAAGAATTAGGTTCTTCGCCATGTCACTCAAGGGATTAACCTCATATTAAAACAACATGAACCATTTGCATAATATGGTATTATATTTTACGCCCCTTCGCTAGAAGGTATACTTCGCGAGAATGAGACCGCGAAGCATCTGGTTTCATAATTTTTACGTTAGTAAATAAGGAGCGAATGTTCTGTAGATATTCATTAAATCCATCTCCCTGAAATATTTTTACTACAAAACTACCACCTGGTATTAAAATATCTCGACATATTTTTAATGCATGCTCTACTAAATACATAGACTTTGGAATATCTATCGTTGGCATACCACTAATATTAGGAGCCATATCTGATAAAATAACCTGGACTTTTTTGTCTCCTACTAATTTAAGGATCATTTGTAATACTTGTGGATCACAAAAGTCCCCTTTTAAAAAGTCTACTCCTAATAATGGAGGCATGGAAAGAATATCACAGGCAATTACACGTCCTTTTCTGCCTATTTGTGTAGCAGCATATTGCGACCAACCTCCAGGTGCAGCACCAAGATCTATCACTGTCATACATGGTTGAAACAGCTTATGGCTTTTTTGTATTTCATCCAGTTTAAACCAAGCACGAGAACGTAGTCCCTTTTTTTGTGCCTGTACTACATATTTATCTTTAAAGTGTTCTTGCAGCCAGCGGTGGGAGCTTGCTGAACGTTTTTGAGAAACCATATGAATTTGAGAAATTATTGTTAGATATACGAATTAATATAGTGAGTGAACAGTTAATATATTTGACAACTTAACTCATACGTATTACCTAAAGCAATGT
>NZ_NJPO01000114.1 GCF_002855795.1 Candidatus Palibaumannia cicadellinicola | reverse complement strand
TCAACAAACTCCATGGACAATTGACAGGCTTTAATATGATTATGACTACTTCAGCTAAATCGTCTCTAACTAGTACTACAGATAATATAACAGTAGATATAGTGCTAATTGGTGGCGGGGTTATGAGCGCTACACTTGCTACTTATCTGCAAGTTCTTGAACCTAACTGGACTATTTATATATATGAACGTTTAGACAATGTGGCTGAAGAAAGTTCAAATGTCTGGAATAATGCTGGTACTGGACACGCTGCTTTTTGTGAACTCAATTATACTCCACTCAAATTAGATGGCTCAGTTAATATATCACAAGCAATATCAGTCAACGAATCTTTTGAAGTTTCGCGCCAATTCTGGGCATATTTGGTGAAGAATCAACTTCTCAACTCTCCACAATCTTTTATTAATAATATGCCACATATTAGTTTAGTCTGGGGTAATGAAAATATTTGCTTTTTGTATAAACGTTTTAAGGCGCTACAGAGTTGTCTTTTGTTCCGGGGAATGGAATTCTCTGAAGATTATCAGAAAATACGTCAGTGGGCGCCACTAATTATGGATGGCCGAAATTCAGGTCAAAAAGTGGCAGCTACGCGTATGGTAATGGGTACAGATGTAAATTTTGGCGAAATTACTAAACAACTATTCACTTCATTACAACGTAATCCTAATTGTAATCTGTATCTCAAACATAATGTAGTAGATATTAAACGTAACATAGATAAAACATGGACCATATGTGTTGCTAATTGTAACAACAGTAATTACCAAACTAAAGTACACTCACGTTATGTTTTTATTGGCGGGGGAGGAGCATCATTAAATTTATTACAAAAATCAGGCATTACCGAAGTTAATGGTTATGCGGGTTTCCCAGTAGGAGGAAAATTTCTTGTGACTACTAACCCGACTATAGTTAGCAGTTATAAAGCGAAAGTATATGGGAAAGCTTCCTTAGGAGCACCGCCGATATCAATTCCCCATCTTGATACGCGTATTATCAATGGTAAGTTAATGCTATTTTTTGGCCCATTTGCTACTTTTAGTAGTAAATTTCTTAAGCAGGGTTCATCGTTAGATTTATTTAATTCACTAACTTGTCAAAATATACTACCGATGTTACATGTTGGTAAAAATAATTTACAGCTAATAAAATATCTAATCAGTCAAATAATGATGTCAGAAAAAAAGATACTTAGCATTCTACGTGAATATTATCCGGAAGCTCAGTTAAAAGATTGGGCTATGATACCAGCAGGTCAGCGAGTTCAAATCATACAAAAAGATACTGAAAAAGGTGGTATCCTGCAGTTCGGTACTAAAATAATTAGTACTGAAGATGGAGCATTATCTGCATTGCTTGGTGCATCACCTGGAGCTTCTACCGCAGCATATATCATGCTCGAATTGTTGGGTATTATGTTTAAAAAACAAATGACTAGTGACGCTTGGCAGCAAAAAATTAATGAGATAATTCCATCTTACGGTCAAGCTTTAAACGATAATATCATACTAACTAATCATATCCGCCT
>NZ_NJPO01000113.1 GCF_002855795.1 Candidatus Palibaumannia cicadellinicola | reverse complement strand
ATCTAACAGCAAAAATAGTGGGGCTATGTTTCGCCATTAGGCCTGGCAAAACTGCTTACTTACCAGTAGGGCATAATTACTTTAATGCACCAAATCAACTAGATTGTATGCAGGTTCTTGCGTTTCTGAAATCAGTCTTTGAAGATACGACTATCGCAAAAATAGGCCATAATTTGAAATGGAATTACAGTATCTTAAAACGCTATAATATCAATTTGGCAGGTATAATCTTCGATACCATGCTAGAGTCTTATGTACTAGATAGTACATCAGGCAAGCACGATATGGATAGTTTAGCAAATCGCTATCTAAAACATACTACAGTTAGATTAGATCAAATAGCAGGAACAGGACGTAATCAACTTACCTTCAACCAAATTCCCATAAAACAGGCAGCCCTTTATGCGGCATCATGCGCTGATGTCACGCTACGTTTGCATCATAAGCTGTGGCCACGCTTAGAACAAGTACCAGATTTAAAAAAAGTATTTCAAGAAATAGAAGCCCCACTAGTACCAGTATTATCGCGTATTGAAAGTACTGGGGTTATGATTGACGAAAATATACTCGCTACTTACTCCATAGCATTTGCCAAGCGATTATGTGATTTAGAAGTAGCTGCATATGAACTAGCAAAAGAGCCTTTTAATCTCTCTTCTACTAAGCAGCTACAAGTTATTTTATATGATAAACATAAATTACCTGTACTAAAGAAAACCCCTAGCGGGGCTCGTTCTACTAACGAAGAAGTGCTGGTTGCTCTAGCGCGAAACTATCGATTACCTAGACTAATTTTGGAGTATCGTTGTCTAGCTAAGCTAAAGTCAACTTATATTAATAAGCTTCTACTGATGATAAATAAGCAGTCTAAGCGAATACATACTTCTTATCATCAAGCTATCACTACCACTGGACGTCTTTCTTCTAGTGATCCTAATTTACAGAACATACCAGTCCGCTACGAAGTAGGACGGGGTCTTCGTCAGGCTTTTATCGCGCCGCAAGATTGTTATCTTGTAGTAGCAGATTATTCACAGATTGAACTACGGATTTTAGCGCATATATCACGTGATCCAGGCCTATTGAATGCATTTTCAGTAGGAAAAGATATCCACAGTGCCACAGCAGCAGAGTTGTTCAATATCTCACTGGAGAATGTCACGAAAGACCAACGCCGACGCGCTAAAACTATTAACTTTGGTCTGATTTACGGCATGAGCGCTTTTGGGCTAGCGCGCCAATTGTCAGTATCTTGTTCAGAGGCAGATAAGTACATTAAATGTTACTTTGCTCGTTATCCCTATGTGTTAAAATATATGGAGCGTACACGTCAACAAGCTAGCAAACAAGGTTATGTTTCTACTATTGACGGTCGTAGGCTCTATTTACCAGAAATACATTCACGCAATGATATATGTAAAAAAAGTGCAGAACGTGCAGCAATTAACGCTCCTATGCAAGGAACAGCAGCAGATATTATTAAACGAGCGATGATCGCTATAGATGAATGGTTACAGAAAGAAGCTCCGCCGGTTGGTATGATTATGCAGGTGCACGATGAGCTCGTATTTGAAGTCCAGCGCAATGTAGTAAAAAAAGCTACTACTAAAATTACGGCACTAATGGAAAGTTGCTTTACTCTAGATGTACCGTTAGAAGTAGATGTACGAATAGGTAAAAACTGGGATAAAGTCAGTAAGTAAATATTATAAGCTAAATCAAAGAGTTTATTTTCCTTCCAGAGCTGAACCAACTATCTAGTTTTTGCTTCAGTTTATTTACTCCCAGCATTTGCCATGAAGAAAAAATTTCTACTTCTACATCACCTTTACCTTGGATAGATGGTATATTTTTACGTACATTATTTAACTGCGCTTGACGCGCGCAGGCAGTAATCTTATCTGCTTTATTTAATAGAATAAATACAGGTAAATTTAGTTCTACAGCAAACTGTATGATACACTTATCTAGATATTTGATTGTATGACGAATATCTATGAGCACTACGAGCCCCTTCAGACTCTCACGTTTTTGTAAATATTCATTGATACCATACTGCCACTGAGATTTCAGTGCTACTGGCACTTTAGCGTAACCATAACCAGGTAGATCAACCAAACGAATACCAGGTTCTACCTCAAAGAAATTGATAAGTTTGGTGCTGCCTGGTTTTTTACCAGTTCGAGCTAGGTTTTTCTGATTTGTAAGTATATTGATAGCACTAGACTTTCCAACATTGGAACTACCAGCAAAAGCTATCTCAATACCTCTATCGTAGAAGAGATTACTAATACACGGCGCACTATAAACAAAATGAGTTATGTGGTAATTATATTTACTTGACAAAAAGAATATTTTTCTCTTGTGAAGATTAACT
>NZ_NJPO01000112.1 GCF_002855795.1 Candidatus Palibaumannia cicadellinicola | reverse complement strand
AAATTTATACCTTCCCCGCCGCTAATGGCTATTCTAGGTATAGGTATTGATATTGTCGAAATTGCACGTATTGAAGCTGC
The DNA here is from genome assembly GCF_002855795.1 of Candidatus Palibaumannia cicadellinicola. Classification (GTDB taxonomy): domain Bacteria; phylum Pseudomonadota; class Gammaproteobacteria; order Enterobacterales; family Enterobacteriaceae; genus Baumannia; species Baumannia cicadellinicola_C. The sequence goes on along the minus strand of NZ_NJPO01000112.1, from coordinate 6,686 downwards.
TTTAGTGCACTATGGCGAACGTTTTGCCTGTCGTATTTTAAGTCAAGCTGAGTGGAAGCAATATCGCAAACATAATCAGCGGATACGTTTTCTAGCTAAACGCTTTGCAGTTAAAGAAGCGGCAGCTAAGGCTTTAGGTACAGGTCTTGGTAATGGTCTGACGTTTGTCCAATTTGAGGTCTTCAATGATTCGCGAGGAAAACCTCAATTACGGCTGCATGAGCAGGCAGCCCAACTAGCTGGTCAACGCAGTATCACTAGTATGCATGTAACGTTGTCTGATGAACGTCATTATGCTTGTGCTATAGTTATATTTGAGAGATGATTCATTATCAATGAATTAATCATATAGTTGCCAAAACTAGCTGAGATATAGTTCCTTATTGGGAACAGTACAAAATAATATTATGAGTTTATTAAAAGCATTCGCTGCTGTTAGTTGCATAACTATGTTTTCACGCGTCTTGGGTTTTGCCAGAGATATAATTATTGCCCGAGTATTCGGTGCAGGGATGGCAACAGATGCGTTTTTTGTCGCATTCAAATTACCCAATTTGTTGCGGCGTATTTTTGCAGAAGGTGCTTTTTCTCAGGCATTTGTGCCTATTTTGGCCGAGTATAAAAGCCATCAGGCAAAAGAGGCAACACGCTCTTTTATTGCCTATATCGCTGGTATGCTAACACTGACACTGATGCTAGTTACTATAGCCGGTATACTGGGTGCCCCATGGGTGATAAAAATTACTGCACCAGGCTTTAGCGACATCCCAGAAAAGTTTGCTTTGACATCATCGCTATCACGTGTAACTTTTCCCTATATTCTACTTATCTCCATGACATCGCTGGTGGGAGCGATCCTTAATGCTTGGAACCAATTTTTAGTACCTGCTTTTGTTCCGACGTTACTTAACGTTAGCATGATAGTATTTGCTCTTCTGGCAGCGGAGTGTTTTCATCCACCAATTATGGCGCTAGCTTGGGCAGTAGTAGTAGGAGGAATACTGCAATTGTGCTATCAGTTGCCGTACTTAAACAAAATAGGCCTGTTAGTTATGCCGCGCTTACAATTTCGAGATGCTGGTGTATGGCGAGTGTTACAGGTTATGGGACCAGCACTGATCGGGGTCTCCGTGAGCCAAATTTCATTAATCATTAATACCATTTTCGCATCTTTCTTAGTGTCAGGTTCGGTATCATGGATCTATTATGCAGATCGGCTTATGGAGTTTCCTTCTGGTGTATTAGGAGTAGCGTTAGGTACTATTTTACTACCATCGCTGTCGCGTAGTGTTTTCAAAGGGAACAATGTAGAATTCTCCCTGTTACTGGATTGGGGACTCCGTCTTTGTTTTTTGCTCGCGTTGCCAAGTTCTGTTGCGCTCGCTATTCTTGCCAAACCCCTGACAGTAGCGTTATTTCAGTATAATAATTTTTCATCCTTTGATGCTATGATGACTCAGCGTGCGCTGTTAGCATATTCAGTTGGACTTATTGGTTTAATGTTAGTGAAAGTTCTGGCACCGGGTTTCTATTCACGTCAAAACATCAAAACTCCGGTACAATTAGCAATTATCACCATTATTATCACACAATTAATGAATGTAACTTTTATTGGTCCACTAAAACATGCTGGGCTATCACTCTCTATTGGACTAGGAGCCTGTTTGAACGCTAGCTTGCTGTACTGGCAGTTACGTCGACAAAAACTATTTCAGCCACAACCTGGCTGGCTTAAATTTTTCTTGCGTTTAATATTTACCGTCAGTGTGATGGCGGTAGCACTAGTGGTATTGCTAATAATTATGCCTGACTGGGCTCAAGGTAGTATGACTTGGCGTCTACTTCGTTTGATTGCCGTAATAGTAGTAGGGATGATATTTTACTTGACAGCACTTAGGCTGGCTGGGTTCCGACCACGAGATTTTGTTCCGTTCTCTAACCTAAACAACTTAAACTAAAAAAAGCGCGTATATTGATTTACATCCTTTCTACCGTATCGATACCTAATAAATTCAGGCCTTGTTGCAGCGTTCGTGAGGTCAGAAGCGCTAGCTGTAAACGGCTTTGACGCTGTTTATCACTGTTAGCATTGAGTATGGGGTAATTTTCATAGAACGACGAAAATAGTACAGCTAAATTATACAAATAGGCACATAAGACATGTGGCGTACCATCGCGTGCCACAATGGCAATTGTTTCCTGATATTGTAGTAGACGCACAGCCAGTAAATGTTCTTGTTCATCTTCTAGAGAGATATGTCCGGTAAACAGTTGCTCATTCAAAGCACTGCGCTTAAATATAGACCTTATACGTGTATAAGCATATTGTATATATGGTGCAGTATTACCATCAAAACTGAGCATCTCGTCCCAGTTGAATATATAGTTGCTTGTACGATTTTTTGATAGTTCAGCATATTTCACCGCGCCTATGCTGATTACTTGCGCTAATCGTTCTAACTCAACGATATTGATATCATCTACATTAATATGTTTGCTCAAAATTAGGGATCGTGCGCGTTTCAGCGCTTCATCCAGCAGGTCATTTAGCTTAATGGTTACTCCTTCCCTGGTTTTGAAAGGTTTTCTGTTCTGACCTAGTATCATGCCAAACATATGGTGTTCTAACAAGACAGTTTCTGGAATATAACCTGCTTTGCGCACGATAGTCCAGACTTGCAGTAAATGCTGATGCTGGCGAGAGTCAATATAATAGATGATTCTATCCGCTTTTAGCGTTTCATAACGGTATTTTGCACATGCAATATCTGTGGTGGTATAGAGATAAGCTCCGTCTGTTTTTTGAATAATAACGCCCATAGGTTTTCCCTCTTTATTTTTACATTCATTAAGGAAAACTAGGGTTGCTCCCGCTTTTTCTACTGCCAGACCTTTAGCTTTTAAATCAGCTACAATACCTGGTAACATATTATTGTACATGCTTTCGCCCATGACATTATCTTGGGACAACGTAATATTAAGCCGATCATAAATCTTCTGATTTTGCACGATAGTTATATTTACTAACTTGCGCCACATCTGGAGGCAATAGGAATCACCGGACTGTAATTTCACTACGTAATTGCGTGCTTTCTGAGCAAAATCAGGATCTCGATCAAAATTATTTTTAGCCTTACGGTAGAAGTTGTCCAGACTGGATAGCTTTATTTCTGACTCACCACCGTACTCTACTTTTTCAAGATATGCTATCAGCATGCCAAAATGAGTACCCCAATCACCAATATGATTAGCTCGGATAACGTTATGGCCCAAAAATTCTAAGATACGCGCTGATGCGTCGCCGATAATGGTAGAACGAAGATGGCCAACGTGCATCTCTTTCGCAACATTAGGAGAAGAGTAGTCTACCACAATGGTCTGAGGAGAGTACGGTAAGATACCTAGCCGCGGCGAAGCTAGGGCAATAGCTATTTGTGTCGCAAGCCACTGTGAATCCAGAACAATATTAATAAAACCTGGACCCGCAATATCTACGCTGCGCGCTATGCCATCTAAATTAAGCATACTAATTACTTTTTTAGCTAACTGATTCGATGGTACTCCTAGTTGTTTGGCGGCAGCCATGAGGCCATTGACTTGATAATCACCAAACTTTGTGTTGACTGATTGTCGTACCTGTGCTTTACAGTGAGCTGGAGCACCTACGGCCAGCATTGCTTGATTAACTTTTTCAGAAATAAGTATGTTAATATTCACAGAGATACCTGATGTATTGTTACATGGTAGAGAAAAGCGCAAAATTGAGTCATTTTGTTCCTATTAGCCGTACGAAGTAAATTAGCTCAACCATTTCTCAATCTGCTGAAGAATCCCGTAACTATTGAGATGGAGATCCGCGAGAATCTCCTCCTGGCTACCCTGCGGTATAAAATAATCTGGTAAACCAATATTTAAAACTGGCACGAGTAACCGTTGTCGCATGATATATTCATTCACTCCGCTTCCCGCACCACCTATTATGGCGTTTTCTTCCAGCGTAACGAATGCTTTATGGCTAGCGGCCAGCTGGGTTATTAACCCAGTATCTAGTGGTTTGACGAAACGCATGTCTACTAGAGTAGCATCTAGGGTCTTGGCCACTTCCTCTGCCTGCGCGAGCAAAGTACCAAAATTGAGAATCGCAATATTTACGCCTTGGCGGCGCACTACACCCTTACCAAGCGGTAATTTTCTCAGTGCACTGAATGTCACCCCGGGGCCATTACCACGTGGGTAACGTACGGCACTAGGACCGCCGTGATAATGATACCCAGTATGTAACATCTGCCGGCATTCGTTCTCATTACTTGGCGTCATGATAACCATATTTGGTATACAACGCAGGTAGGAAAGATCAAAAGCACCCTGATGAGTTTCGCCATCAGCACCTACTACGCCGCCTCTATCAATGGCAAATAGCACTGGTAGGTTCTGGATTGCTACGTCGTGGATCACTTGATCATAGGCACGTTGCAGAAAAGTAGAATAAATGGCTACAATGGGATTGTAGCCACTAATAGCTAAACCAGCTGCAAAGGTTACCGCATGCTGCTCAGCAATAGCTACATCAAAATATTGTCGGGGAAATTGACGGGAAAAATCAACCATACCGGAGCCTTCGCGCATAGCAGGGGTTATGGCCATTAACTTATCGTCACTAGCTGCAGTGGTGCATAGCCAGTCGCCGAAAATAACCGAATAAGTTGGACACCTGCCACAGTTTTTAGGCAGCGTACCTATTACCGGGTCAAACTTAGGTACCGCGTGCCAAGTAATAGGATCTTTTTCAGCTGGAGCGTAACCACGCCCTTTCTTGGTAATGATATGTAGTAATTGAGGGCCTGTCATACTGCGCATATTATTTAGTGTTTGTACTAGACCCTGAACATCATGGCCATCCACCGGGCCAATATAATTGAACCCAAGCTCCTCAAATAACGTTCCGCCGGGTACTATTATACCCTTTATGTGCTCTTTGGTACGTTTGACTAGCTCTTTGATAGGGGGAATACCATACAGTACTTTTTTACCACCTTCACGGAGTGTCAAATAACACTTGCCGGATAAAATCCGTGCTAGGTGGTTGTTTAACGCGCCGACGTTTTCTGAAATAGACATTTCGTTGTCGTTTAGTACCACAAGCAAATCATATTTAATGTCGCCAGCGTGATTCATTGCTTCAAAAGCCATACCAGCTGTAATCGCGCCATCACCTATAACGCACACCGTTTTTCTAGCAAGGTCTTCATATGCTGCTGCCACAGCCATACCCAGACCAGCACTAATGGAGGTCGAGGAGTGGCCAACCGATAGCGTGTCGTATTCGCTTTCTCCGCGCCATGGAAATGGATGTAACCCATTACGCTGACGTATGGTAGTAATACTATTTTTGCGACCAGTAATAATTTTATGTGGATATGCTTGATGACCGATATCCCAAATAATATGGTCAAAAGGGGTGTTATAGACATAATGCAAAGCTACGGTCAGTTCTACGGTGCCAAGCCCTGATGCAAAATGGCCGCTTGAGCGACTAACGCTAGCGAGTAGAAATTGACGTAGCTCATCACACAGTGCTAGCAGACTTTCTTGAGGTAACAAACGTAACTTAATTGGATTATCCACCAGGGCAAGTGTTGGATACTTTTGTGTATCAAAGCTCATGGGATGTTCATACTTGGGGTATAAAAACAGCATCATTTATTTTTTACGTTCAATTATATAGCGCGCTAGTTTCACTAACATGCTAGTATTATATCCGATTGCATCAATCTCTTCTAAGAATGCTAGAGATTTATTATAGAGATCTCGAGCTTTAGCTCGAGCCATATCTAATCCCAGCAGCGATGGATAAGTTTTTTTACCTAATAACTTATCTGCACCCTGCTGTTTACCAATACTTTTGCTATCTCCTATAACATCTAAGATGTCATCTTGTACTTGAAATGCTAGGCCTATAGCGGCAGCATAACCATCAAGATAATCAAGTGTTTGCTGACTTTTGTTTCCTGCTGCCAGCGCCCCCATGTGCACTGCCGCACGAATTAGCGCACCTGTTTTATGACGATGGATAGTTTCTAGCACTTCAGCAGACACATGTTTATTCTCTGACTCTAAATCCAGAGCTTGGCCAAAACACATACCCTCAGCCCCGCTAGCTTCCGCTAAAATAGTGATCATTTTCAAACGTTCTTCTGTAGCAACAGCCGGCATTGGTGCCTTAGCTAGAATAGTAAACGCTAAGGTATGCAATGCATCTCCAGCTAAGATAGCAGTTGTCTCACCAAATTGAACATGACAGGTGGGTTGACCGCGTCGCAGTGCATCATTATCCATCGCTGGAAGATCATCATGAATAAGCGAATAAGCATGAATACACTCGATAGCAGCGGCGGGAGCATCTAGGCTTTCTTGCTTTATGTCAAACAACTTACCTGTTTGGTAAACTAGGAACGGTCGCAGCCGTTTCCCTCCTCGAAGGGTGCCATGGCGCATAGCTTGGACTAGTCTAGTTTGTTTACTGGAAAGAGCGCATAGATACCGCTTCAGTGCAGCATCTACACACCGGCTACTTTCTTCTAGCTCATGGATGAAGTTTACCATGGTAATTCATTATAGAGATAAATATGCTGTCTGTGTTGTTATTATCACAATAAATTAAGCTTTTTGCTAATAATACCAGAAAA
>NZ_NJPO01000111.1 GCF_002855795.1 Candidatus Palibaumannia cicadellinicola | reverse complement strand
AAAAAAGCAGGTACTGTTCGTAACAGCACAAACATGTTATATATACTAATAGTATATAGTTTATTATTTTTTCAGGAGAAAACATGTTAAAACATAACATGAATATTGCTAATTACGATGCAGATTTATGGTGGGCAATTGAGCAAGAAATCAGACGTCAGGAAGAACATATAGAACTGATTGCATCTGAAAACTATACAAGCCCGCGCGTTATGGAAGCACAAGGTTCCCTACTGACTAATAAATACGCGGAAGGTTATCCTAGCAAACGCTACTATGGCGGTTGTGCATTCGTAGATATAGTAGAAAATTTAGCTATAGACCGCGCTAAAGCATTGTTTGGTGGTGATTACGCTAATGTACAGCCACATTCTGGTTCACAAGCTAATTTTGCTGTCTATACAACATTATTGCAACCAGGAGATACAGTGCTAGGAATGAATCTCGCTCACGGTGGTCATTTGACTCATGGCTCTCCGGTTAACTTTTCTGGAAAACTGTATAATTTTATTTCTTACGGGGTTGATCAAAATGGCTATATTGACTACGACCAGCTAATGGAACTAGCAATCACGCATAAACCAAAAATGATCATAGGCGGCTTCTCTGCTTATTCTCGTATAGTAGACTGGGCTAGAATGCGCAAGATAGCTGATAGTATCGGGGCTTTTTTCTTTGTAGATATGGCTCATGTTGCAGGCCTTGTAGCTGCTGGTGTTTATCCTAACCCCGTGCCTTATGCAGATGTAGTAACAACAACCACCCATAAAACACTAGCTGGCCCCCGTGGTGGATTAATCATTGCTCAAGGCGGGAGTGAGGAAATGTATAAGAAGCTTAACTCTGCAGTTTTCCCAGGTGCGCAAGGCGGCCCACTCATGCATGTGATAGCAGGAAAAGCGGTAGCACTAAAAGAAGCTATGGAACCAGAGTTTAAAAACTATCAGAAGCAGGTAGTAAAAAATGCTAAAGTAATGGTTAATAGTTTTTTAACTCGTGGTTTTAAAATTGTATCTGGGGGTACAGATAATCATCTTTTTTTACTAGATCTAATTAATAAAAATTTAACGGGCAAAGAAGCTGATGCCGCTTTAGGTTGTGCTAATATTACTGTAAATAAGAATAGCATTCCAAATGATCCCAAAAGCCCATTTATCACATCTGGTATTCGTATCGGTACTCCAGCTATAACCCGCCGTGGCTTAAAAGAAACAGATGTACATACGTTAGCTAACTGGATGTGTGATGTGCTAGAAAATATAAATAACGAAGCTATTATTAAGTTAACCAAGAGAAAAGTACTAGATATCTGTGCTAGTTATCCAGTCTATGCTTAATCAAATTATCATCATCTCTTATTCGTATTAGGGATAGCATCGATTTCACTACACGCGGATTACCAGCAATGATATTACCAGATAGTTGATAATTATTTCCGCCGGTGAAATCGGTAACTAAACCTCCTGCTTCTCGTACCAGCAAATCCCCGCTAGTTACATCCCACTGCTTTAAGCCTATTTGAAATAAGCAGTCTATCCTACCGGCGGCAATATAAGCGAGATCTAGTGCTGCTGATCCTGTGCATCTAAAATCTATGCAACGTACTAATAATTTACTAAGCAAAGTAATATACTCAATAGTATGTTGTTTTTGTTGAAACGGAAAATTAATAGCTAAGATCGTATGTTCTAAATCTCTCATTACACCACAACGTAAGCGATAACCATTCATCTGAGAACCTTGACCACGGGTGGCACTGAATAGTTCATTACGTATAGGGTCATAAACAACGGTCACTTCCGTGCGTTTTTTCACACATACAGCGATGGAAACAGCAATATGAGGAAAACGTTTAATAAAGTTATGAGTGCCATCCATGGAATTAATAATCCATTGTATGTCACTGCTTGTGCCGGATAGTTTTCCGTATTTGTTAC
>NZ_NJPO01000110.1 GCF_002855795.1 Candidatus Palibaumannia cicadellinicola | reverse complement strand
TCAGTATAACCTACTACTTAAATCAAGCTAATTTATGATGAAAATATTCGTAAATAGCTGACTCAAATGACATAAAGGTATTACAGATACTATCTTCACAGCAATAATTTGCAAAAAAGCTATATTTTCCTTTTCCCTGGGGCTACTTGTCGCAGATAATGCGAGCGTTTATATCCAAATAATGGCACCACTCTCCTATGCTACATTTGTTCTACGGCATGGATTTCCATACCGGTATAACGTTAATATGTGCATTATTGTTTGTATTAGTTTATGAGGCTATTAATGGTTTTCATGATACAGCTAATGCCGTAGCAACAGTCATTTATACTCGAGCCTTGCGTTCTCAATTAGCCGTTGCTATGTCTGGGTTGTTTAACTTCCTTGGTGTGCTTATGGGTGGCCTTAGTGTGGCTTATACTATCGTTCATCTATTACCTATTGATTTACTGCTTAATGTCAGTTCCGCACAGGGGCTAGCTATGATGTTTTCTATGCTACTGGCGGCGATTATTTGGAATTTAGGTACCTGGTATTTTGGCTTGCCTGCTTCTAGTTTCCATACCCTTATCGGTGTAATAATCGGTATAGGCCTAACAAATGCGCTAATTCTTAATAGTTCAATCGTACAAGCTATCAATATTCCTAAGCTAATTGAAATATTTCTATCTTTGGTAATTTCTCCTCTGGTAGGGTTAATGCTGGCCGGGGCTATGGTTTTTCTTTTACGCTCCTACTGGAGTAATACGACAAAGCGCCGCCGCATTCATATGACACCGAACGAACGAGAAAAACAAGATGGAAAACGTAAGCCACCATTCTGGACTCGCATCGCGCTTATATTCTCTGTGGCAGGCGTAAGTTTTTCTCATGGTGCCAACGATGGTCAAAAAGGTATCGGCCTAATTATGCTAGTGCTGATAGGCGTAGCGCCGGCGGGCTTTGTCGTCAATATTAACGCCAGTGACTATGATATCAGCCGTACCCGTAATGCCGTTAATCACTTACAGCAGTACTATACGCAGCACCAATGCACTTTTAACGTTGCCAATGCTTCTTTTATCCCGCTAGAAACAAACCGCAAGGTTTGGAGTAAAAGTAAGAGTGAAATATCCATGCGACAAGAATTACACTGTGAGCTTTCGCAGGCATTTATCCCGATACATCGCACTAATCTGCTACTAAGTAATCTGAATAGCTACGACGAGTTGAGTTCAGAGCAGCGCTCTCACGTGCGCCGTTTACTTATGTGCCTCGCAGACATTGCTAATAAAGTAGCGAAATTACCAGAAACTCCAGCTGCTGATAAACTTTTATTAAATAATCTACAACCAGATTTATTATACACGGTAGAATATGCACCGGTGTGGATTATTATTATAGTAGCGCTAGCACTGGCGCTTGGCACCATGGTGGGTTGGCGAAGGGTAGCAACCACGATCGGTGAAAAGATAGGTAAAAAAGATATGACCTATGCGCAAGGTCTTTCGGCACAAATGACCGCAGCGGTATTCATAGGTATAGCTAGCTATACCGGCATGCCGGTGTCTACGACTCACGTACTTTCGTCAGCTGTGATGGGTACTATGTTAGTAGACGGTGGTGGTGTACAGAGCAAAACAGTGAAAAACATTTTGATAGCCTGGATTCTAACCCTGCCAGTAGCTCTTTTACTAGCAGGTTGCTTATACTGGCTGGCGCTAACATTGATTTAACTTATATCTCGAATACCGTAGTGGCGTAGCATAGCATCTAGCTGTGGTTTACGTCCGCGGAAACGTGTAAACAACACCATAGGATCTTCAGATCCGCCACGTTCAAGAATATTTTCTAGGAATGAATCGCCGGTTTCTCTATTAAAAATACCCTCAGTTTCTAAGCGCGCCCATGCGTCGGCAGCAAGTACGTCCGCCCACAAATAGCTGTAATAGCCCGCAGCATAACCGCCAGAAAATATATGGCTAAACGCATGGGGAAAACGTACCCATTCAACGCTAGGTATCACCGCTACTTGTTTTTTTACTTCTGCTAGTATTTCCAATACACGTGCTCCTTGCTCGTGATGGTACTGGTAATGTATGCAGAAATCAAAAAGACCGAATTCTATTTGGCGCAAAAGAAATAATGCAGCCTGGTAGTGCTTTGCGTCTATTAGCTTATTCAGCAACTCTATTGGTAGTGATTTCCCTGTTTCATAGTGACCGGAAATTAACTCCAGCGCTTCAGGTTGCCAACAGAAGTTTTCCATAAACTGACTTGGCAGCTCTACTGCATCCCATGGTACGCCATTGATACCAGCTACTCCAGGGGTATCTATACGAGTCAGCATATGATGTAGACCATGACCAAATTCATGAAATAATGTGGTTACTTCGTTGTGAGTGAAGAGTGCTGGCTTCCCACTAACCGGACGATTGAAGTTACAGGTCAAATAAGCAACCGGCTTTTGTAACGTACCATCGGCTTTACGCATCATACCTATACATTCATCCATCCAAGCACCGCAGCGTTTATTGTCGCGGGTATATAAGTCTAAATAGAAGCTACCGCGCCATTCGCCTAGCTCATCAAATAAGTCAAAAAAACGAACGTCCGAATGCCAGGTGTTAACATCATTACGCTCTGCAGCCGTGATACCATAAATGCGTTTCACTACTTCGAACATACCGCTTAGAACTTGCTGTTCTGGGAAATAAGGACGTAACTGTTCATCGTTGATAGAAAAAAGTGATTCTTTTTGTTTTTCCCCGTAATAGGCGATATCCCAGGGTTCCAGCGTATCATGATCAAAATGCATTTTGGCGAATATGCGCAGCTGCGCAAGTTCCTGCTCTCCCTGTCGTCGTGCGCGTTTAGCGAGATCATTCAAAAAATCTAGTACTTGTTGAGGTTCTCGTGCCATTTTAGTTACTAAAGATTTTTCCGCATAACTGTTGAAGCCAAGAATTTGCGCTAGTTCATGGCGCAACGCTAGTATTTCACTCATAAGAGGCCCATTATCCCATTTCCCGGCATTTGGTCCTTGATCTGAGGCACGGGTATTATAAGCTCGGTATAATTCTTCACGTAAGGTACTATTATCACAGTAAGTTAAAACAGATAGGTAGCTAGGAAAATTTAGGGTAAGTAACCACCCTGACTGCGCGTGGGCTTCTGCATGGGCGCGTGCAGCGGTGAGCGTACTCTCTGGTATTCCAGACAATGCATGTTCATCGGTGATAAGCTTACTCCATCCAGTTGTGGAGTCCAGTACGTTATTGCTGTAAGTTGACTCTAACTTAGATAATCTTGCTACAATATCTCCGTAACGCTGCTGGTTTTCTGCTGTAAGGTTAATGCCGGAAAGTTCGAAAGAGCGTAACGTATTATCTACCGCTTTTTTCTGCGCTATGCTCAGCTGATGATAATCATCGCTATTGCGTAAATTACAATAAGCATTATATAGTCCTTTATGTTGCCCCACCCAAGTGCTGTATTCTGACAACATTGGCAAGCTTTGTTCATAAGCTGCGCGTAGTTCCGAACTATTCTTGACGGCATTAAGATGATTGACTGGCGACCAAATACGGCTTAAATAGTCGTCTGCATCTGCCAGTACCTGACAAAGATTATCCCAGTTGAATGGACCTGAATGTGCTACTACTTTTTCAACCGTTTGACGACAATGGTTCAATGCGGCTTGGACAGCCGGTACTATATCCTCAGGATGGATAGCAGAAAAATTCGGTAATAAAAAAGAGGTAAGCCAATAATTAGTCATAGTAGCACGGTCCTGATGATCGTTAGTTGATCAATATAATTAACATAATGCACTGTTTTTACTCCTAAGTTTTGACGATTAACATCAATATGAAAACAAATAAGATTCGCTAAATAGCGACCCATTCATGAAAATATTTTCTGTATAGCTTGGCTAGTCACTGAATAAATTACTTTAAACTAACTCAAAACGTAACTAATGTTACTGCTTAATAGAATTTATTAATGTAATCTTTTTATTAATAGTACCTATAACGTATAATGATAGGTATTTACTGCGCGTAGGCAGTTTACTAATTACTAACTCATGAGATGTTAACTATAATAAAATAATTTTTCTTACTTAAAAGTATTAAAAAACATTTGTTCGT
>NZ_NJPO01000109.1 GCF_002855795.1 Candidatus Palibaumannia cicadellinicola | reverse complement strand
CGGCGTAATACGATCAACATAATTAGGCTGGTTAGCGACCATACTATATTGACACTATTAAACCCCGGACTAATATTTGATAGTATTTAACTAACCGAACCATGAAATTAGTTGAATCGCACCTTAAATGCTTTTGTGAGAGGTATTGAATGATCAAAGAGAAACCAGTTTTGGCTGTAATTACCAAAGGTAGTTTGGAAGACTATGTTAAGGCAGCCAATACTTATGCAATGCTCACTGCAGAGGAAGAACTTGAGTTTGCTGAAAGGCTACATTATCAAGGTGATATAGAAGCTGCAAAGCAGCTTATTTTATCTCACCTACGCTTTGTGGTGAATATTGCACGTAACTATTCTGGTTATGGTTTACCTCAAGCGGACCTAATCCAGGAAGGGAATATCGGCTTGATGAAAGCGGTACGTAGGTTTAATCCAGAAGTTGGTGTACGCCTCGTCTCTTTTGCTGTGCACTGGATTAAAGCAGAAATCCACGAATATGTACTTCGTAACTGGCGTATTGTTAAGGTAGCGACCACTAAGGCACAACGCAGGTTGTTTTTTAATCTTCGAAAAATAAAGCAACGTTTGGGCTGGTTTAATAAGGACGAAGTAGAAATGGTAGCTAAAGAGTTAGGAGTAACTAGCAAAGATGTTCGTGAAATGGAGTCTCGTATGGCCGCGCAGGACATGACGTTTGATCCGATGCCAGATGATGAGGGACAAGATGGGCTGTTTATTGCACCAATGCTCTATCTGCAGGATAAATGCTCTGATTTTGCCGATCGTATCGAAGAACAAAACTGGGATGATCATGCCGCCGACAAGCTTAAAGTCGCGCTGGAAAAATTAGATGAACGTAGTAAGAACATAATACGTACTCGCTGGCTGGATAATAACAACAAGAGTACCTTACAAGATCTAGCCAAACAATACGGTGTATCCGCAGAGCGCGTTCGTCAATTAGAAAAGAACGCAATGAAGAAAATACGCATGGCGATTGAAGCACAATGACAATGGCACCACGATTATAGTAATCCTTTGTGGTAAGCATAATGTCATGCACAAACGAACATAAAATAAACTAATTGGTTACCAAAATTAATTAATAATATAAGCTTAATGCTGTTTCTGATAACACTATGAAATACCGTAACTTACGCGACTTTCTTACTATTTTGGAGCAACGGGGTCAATTAAAACGTATTAGCTTGCCCATTGATCCTTATCTCGAAATGACAGAAATAGCTGATCGCACTCTGCGCGCTAATGGTCCTGCATTGTTATTTGAACATCCTAAAGGCTATTCAATGCCGGTACTGTGCAACTTATTCGGTACTATGGAACGGATAGTACTGGGCATGGGGCAGGAGGAAGTTACCGCTCTGCGCGATGTGGGTAAACTACTTGCTTTTCTTAAAGAACCAGAGCCACCTAAAGGATTCAGCGACCTGCTGAATAAAATACCAAAGTTCTATCAAGTACGACATATGACTACTAAGCGGCTTCGTTCCGCGCCATGCCAGGAGCAGATATGGCAAGGTGCTGATGTGAACCTCAGCCGTATTCCAGTGATGCATTGCTGGCCAGGCGACGCTGCGCCGCTTATAACTTGTGGTATCACGGTAACTCGTGGGCCGCATAAAGAACGACAGAATCTGGGTATTTACCGCCAACAAGTGCTATGCAAAAATAAGGTGATTATGCGCTGGTTGTCTCATCGCGGGGGCGCTCTAGATTTCCATGAATGGACTCAGATACATCCTGGTAAGCACTTTCCCGTAGCAGTTGCATTAGGAGCTGATCCGGCTACGATTATTAGCGCAGTTACTCCAGTGCCTGACACGCTGTCGGAATATGCTTTTGCCGGTTTATTGCGTGGCTATAAAACAGAAGTCGTTAAATGTATTTCTTGTGATTTAGAAGTTCCTGCGAGCGCAGAAATAGTTCTAGAGGGCTACCTAAAAATGGGAGATATGGCTACTGAGGGCCCATATGGAGATCATACAGGTTATTATAACGAAAGCGATCGGTTTCCAGTTTTAACTATCACTCATATCACTCAGCAACGTGATGCAATCTATCATTCTACTTATACCGGTCGGCCAATCGATGAACCGGCAGTAATAGGTGTCGCTCTTAATGAAGTATTCGTTCCTATTTTGCAAAAACAGTTCCCGGAAATAGTAGACTTTTATCTGCCGCCAGAAGGTTGTTCTTATCGCTTAGCGGTAGTCACAATTAAAAAACAATATGCCGGTCAAGCCAAGCGAGTCATGATGGGGGTCTGGTCTTTCTTGCGTCAATTTATGTATACTAAATTTGTTATTGTATGTGATGATGATATAAACGCGCGTAACTGGAAGGATGTTATATGGGCAATCACTACTCGTATGGACCCAATGCGCGATACAGTATTCATGGCAAATACTCCGATAGATTATCTGGATTTTGCCTCACCTGTGTCTGGTCTAGGATCTAAAATGGGTATGGATGCTACTAATAAGTTCCCAGGTGAAACGCAGCGTGAATGGGGAATACCTATTCAGAGGGATGAGAAGGTACAGGCGCATGTCGATGCTATTTGGGAACAGCTTGGTATCCTTAATAGTTCTTATTATTAATGAATCATTGTAACTATGATGAATATCAGCAGCTATAGTGCTGAATTACTTTACTATTTAATCAGAGGGTAGGCAGGCATGACAACATTGACCTGTAAGGTCACTTCCGTAGATGCTATTACTAAAAAGGTTTACCGAGTTAGGTTGATGCCGAAGGCAACTTTTAGTTTCCGTGCCGGTCAATATCTCATGATTGTAATAGATGAACGCGATAAACTGCCGTTTTCTTTAGCTTCTACTCCTAGGGAAACACGCTTTCTGGAACTACATATTGGTGCTTCCGAACGCCATTTGTGCGCCATGGCTGTCATGGATCGCATCCTTAAAGACCGTGAAATTAGAGTCGAGATTCCCCAGGGAGAAGCCTGGTTACGTGATGATACCGAACGTCCTATTGTGCTGATCGCTGGCGGCACAGGATTCTCTTACGCCCGTTCTATTCTACTAACTGTGCTAGAGCACCAGCCGCATCGTGTTGTAGCTCTTTACTGGGGTGGCAGAGAACTAAATGATCTGTATGATTTAAGTGAGTTAAAAGTATTTTCCAGAAAGTATTCCCAACTGACAGTAGTGCCTGTGGTAGAGCAGCCTGACAAAAACTGGCAAGGCAGAACGGGGACTATATTAAGTGCAGTAATGCAAGACTATGGCAACTTAGATTATTACGATCTCTATATCGCCGGTAGTTTTGAAATGGCTAAGTCTGCCCGCAAACTGTTTTGTACCGAGCGTCACGCCCGTATCAATCGTATTTTTAGCGATGCCTTTACTTTTCTCTGAGCTCAGTGGTGTACTGGTTCTTTCCTACCAGGAGGACAAGGCGCCGTGCTGGTTCCGGTAACGCTGCCCACCTGACCTGGGAATGTGGCCCGCAAGATAAAAAGAAAAAATAGATAATTTTAATCGTTTTATTATCAGCAATATGAAGTATGAAGCATAATTCAGGTACTATGAAGCATAATTCAGGTACTATTGTGTATATGTAT
>NZ_NJPO01000108.1 GCF_002855795.1 Candidatus Palibaumannia cicadellinicola | reverse complement strand
TAATGTCGTTCGGTATTCATCGTCTCTGGAAACGGTTCGCCATACAATGCAGCGGGGTACGGAGGAGACAAAAAGTGTTTAATCAGCTTGCTTACGTAAAAAAGCTGGAATATCTAAGTAATCTAGTTCTTTACTATTCTGTGAATTTTGCTCATTTACTACTTTTGCTGTAATTTTATTTTCTTGATATATTGGAGATATATTGTGTGAATGGTTACGATAACAATTATCTATCAATGTTTGATTACTTTGTTTATTAGTAACTAAGGTTATTTCTTGGCGCTTATCCATACCCATACCTATACCAGTTGCTACAACAGTTACGCGTAGTTCTTCATTCATATTAGGATCAAGTGAAGTACCAATTACTACAGTAGCATTATCAGAAGAGAAGGAACGGATAGTATTACCAACTGTTTCAAATTCATCGAGACGTAAATCAAAGCCTGCAGTAATATTCACTAATACACCACGAGCCCCGGATAGATCAATATCTTCTAATAGAGGACTGGAAATAGCTATTTCTGCTGCTTCTTCCGCACGAGCTTCCCCAGAAGCGACACCAGAACCCATCATAGCATAGCCCATTTCAGACATAACAGTACGAACGTCAGCGAAATCTACGTTCATTAATCCTGGTCGGGTAATCAGCTCAGCTATACCCTGTACTGCGCCTTTGAGTACGCTATTAGCAGCACTAAAAGCATCTAATAATGAAATTCCCCGTCCTAATACTTTTAGTAACTTGTCGTTAGGAATAGTGATGAGAGAATCTACATGCTTAGATAGTTCAGCGATACCTTGTTCAGCGAATGCCATACGTTTCTTACCTTCAAAATTAAAAGGTTTTGTTACTATAGCTACAGTAAGAATACCGATTTCTTTAGCGATTTCTGCTACTACTGGTGCAGCTCCTGTGCCAGTACCACCACCCATACCAGCCGCAAGAAATATCATATCAGCACCTTCTAAAACATCACGTAATACTTCACGATCTTCCTCCGCAGAGTTTCGTCCTACTTCAGGATTAGCACCAGCACCCAAACCCTTAGTAATACTACTACCTATTTGTATCGTCTGAGCAACTGTTGTTTTACGTAATGCCTGGGCATCAGTATTAATGGCAAAAAAATCTACACCTTCAATACGTTCACGTACCATATGCTCAACAGCATTGCCACCACCCCCGCCGACGCCTATTACTTTTATTACCGCATTATTAGTAAATTCTATTGGTTCAAACATAGTTTATCTCCATTAGTCTAGTAACAACTAAAATTCTTTCCGTAGCCAGCAGCTAATGCGTTTAAGCCATGTGCTAACCAAAGTGTTTTTTGTTGCTTTAAGCTCACCACTCAGATGATAATCTTTACCGTAATGTAGTAACCCAACAGCCGTTGCATAGTCAGGTTCCTGAGAATAATCGGTTAAGCCTGTGATATTCAGTGGCTGCCCGATGCGTACCTGAGTGTGGAAGACCTGTTGTGCACAAGCAGCTAAGCCCTTAATTTGAGCTGCCCCACCAGTTAACACAATACCAGCAGCTAGATGATGCTTTACTCCTTGCTGGCTAAGCTGTTCTTGTAATTGCAAAATTTCTTTTTTTACTAAATGAAGTAATTCCGTATAACGCGGTTCAATAATATCAGCTAATGTTTTGCGCTGTAGGTTACGTGACGGATGTCCTCCAACACTTGGTACTTCTACACTTTCATCTTTGCTTACTATTGTACCTAGTGCACAGCCATAACGAACTTTAATTGCTTCGGCATCTATAGGGGGAGTACCTAAAGCGTAAGCAATATCACTAGTAACTATATTACCTGCATATGGTATGACTTTTGTATGACGTAAAGCTCCATCTGTATAGATAGCTATATCCATAGTACCACCACCGATATCTACTACACAGACGCCTAACTCACGTTCGTCATCTGTTAGCACCGCATAACTAGATGCTAATCCGGCAAAAATAAGTCGGTCAACTCTTAACTGACATCGTTCAACAGCTTTAACCATATTCTTTGCCATATCATTATGACACGTAATGAGATGAACTTTAGCTTGTATTCGAACTCCCGATAAACCTACTGGATTTTTAATGCCTTCTTGGTAATCAATGTCGTAGTCTTGGGGGATTACATGTAAAATACGGTGTTCATCACGCACACGTACTGATTTAGCAGTATGTACAACATTTTCTACGTCTTCTAGAGTAACTTCTTCTTCTGAAAGAGGAACGATGCCTATTTCATTTTGGCAGCTAATATGTTTACCAGATAATGCCAGATAGACAGAAGAAATATGGCAATCAGCCATTAACTCAGCTTGATCAATAGCACGTTGTACACACTTAACTACTGATTCCAAATCAGTCACACCACCTTTGTCCATACCACGAGATGGACAACTACCTACCCCAATAATATTTATTATACCATCAGGAAAAATATCTCCTACTAGTGCAGCTACTTTTGCCGTACCGATATCTAATCCTACCACCAGTTTCTTGTCCATAGCCTTAATCATGTTTATTTTGCCTATGCGTGATTCAATTACTAATTGTTTTATTTCGAATCGATAAAAGCTGGTGCCCAGCCTACAGCTAAACCTGATTGATATCGTAAATCAATATAACTAATATGTTTATTATCTTTACAAGTATGCTGAAGCAGAATGGGATATATATCGATAAATCGCTGCAAGCGCTGGTTTATATCCTTATTACCTAATTTTAGTTTAAGATCATTT
>NZ_NJPO01000107.1 GCF_002855795.1 Candidatus Palibaumannia cicadellinicola | reverse complement strand
GATCTATTACTGTTAATAACAATGATAAAAATCAAACAATTTTATCGTTTAGAGTACAATCTAGTTATCTATTAAAATAACAAATTACTTAGCATATTATCTAAGTAATTTACTGTTTTAAACTAAAGTGACGATAAGCTTCAGCTGTCACTATACGTCCACGGGGAGTACGTTGGATAAATCCTTGTTGAATTAAAAATGGTTCTAGCACATCTTCTATTGTTTCTCTCTCTTCACCAATAGCTGCTGCTAGATTCTCTATTCCAACTGGACCACCCACAAATTTATCAATTATTGCTAATAATAATTTGCGATCCATTAAATCAAATCCAGCGGTATCAACATTAAGCATATTTAGAGCATTCATTGCGACATCATAAGTAATCTGACCGGCTGCGTGTACTTCTGCGAAGTCGCGCACTCGTCGTAGTAGGCGGTTCGCGATACGTGGAGTACCACGGGCGCGTCGAGCGATTTCATATGACCCGCTATCAGTAATGTTCAATGATAAACATCTGGCGCTACGACTTACTATATGTTGTAATTCTTCAGTGGAATAAAATTCCAGACGTTGCACAATACCAAAACGATCGCGTAATGGCGAAGTTAATGATCCTACCCTAGTAGTCGCTCCAACTAAAGTAAATGGTGGTAGTTTAATTTTGATAGAACGTGCTGCGGGACCCTCGCCAATCATTATATCTAGCTGATAATCCTCCATTGCGGGATATAACATTTCTTCTACCACAGGTGATAAACGATGAATTTCGTCAATAAATAATACGTCATGTGATTCTAAGTTAGTTAGTATGGCGGCTAAATCACCCGCTTTTTCTAAAACTGGACCAGATGTACTACGTAGGTTTCCCTCTATCTCGTTGGCAATAATATTAGCTAATGTTGTTTTACCTAATCCAGGAGGACCAAAAAGTAATACATGATCTAATGCATCACCTCGAATTTTTGCAGCATGAATAAAAATATTCATCTGTTCACGTACACCTACTTGACCAATATAATCAACTAATTTTTTGGGCCTACAATTATAGTCTACCCTTTCCTCACTAACTGTAGTCATAGACATTAAACGATCAGCTTCTATCATATTATCCTCATAGTGTAGTACGCAATGCATCTCGTATTAATGCTTCACAGTTAGCTCCTGCACCAGCGACTTTTTTGACCATTTTACTTGCGTTCTGATGTGTATAACCTAAGGAAATCAACGCTGCGACCGCTTCACTTTCAGGATCATGCTCTACTATGAATTGTTCTCTTAATGAGATACTCTTGAACTTGTCTTTCATTTCTACTACCAGACGTTCTGCTGTTTTTTTTCCTACGCCTGGTAATTGCATTAAAATATTAATTTCTTTGTGTTTAATAGCTTTTAGAAATTGTGTTTCTGACATACCAGCGATAATAGCTAGTGCTAGTTTAGGTCCAACCCCATTTACTTTAATAAGTTCACGAAACAGCATCATATCTGGTTTGTTAATAAAGCCGAATAACATTTGGGTATCTTCGCGTATTACAAAATGGGTATAAAAGATAGCTTCTTCACCAATTTCGGGAAGTATATCAAAATAAGTAATTGGTATATAAACTTCATAACCGATTCCGTAAGTTTCTAATAAGACTAGCGGTGGCTGTTTTGCCAGAATAATTCCTCTGATACGTCCAATCACCTTTGAGCTTCCTTTTTAACGTAATCTACCACGGGTCAGTTTTAAGCTATTGTCACCCATACTAGTCGCATTATGACTCATATAGCAATGAGTAATAGCGATTGCTAATGCATCTGCCGCATCTACTTGCGGATTAGTAGATAAATTTAATATGGTACGGACCATATGCTGTACCTGGTTTTTTTCTGCGGAACCGATGCCTACTAATGTTTTTTTTACCTGCCGTGCAGCATATTCGAATACAGGGATATTATTATTCATTGCGGCGACAATAGCGACACTACGTGCTTGACTAAGTTTGAGCGCTGAATTGGCGTTTTTAGCCATAAATAGCTGTTCTATAGCTAATACTATAGGCTGAAATTGAGCAATAACTTGGCTTACCCCGACATAAATAAGTTTTAATCTATTGGGTAAATCATTAACATTCATTCGAATGCAGCCGCTAGCTAAATAGCTAAGAAGTTTTCCTTGCTGACATATAACACCATAACCAGTAATGCGAGAACCTGGGTCAATACCAAGAATAATCGTCATCATTTAGCCGTAATTTAATGTTAATTATTTTACAATGCTTAATGTTAATTAACATTATTCAGTCACTGCATAAAAAATTTTGCCATTATGATAAACCTCTTGTACGTCATCGGAATCTTCTAATATCTCAATAAGACGATGTAATTGCATTGTGTTTTCTTCGTTTATATCGATATGGATTGATGGGATAAATGCTACTTTAGATGATATAGCAGTTAAACCTGCTTTTTGAATAGTATTTTTAATATTATCTAACAACTCAAATGTAGTATAAACATCAATCATACCATTAGTATTAATCACAACATCATCAGCAGATGCTTCTAAAGCTATATCTATCAAAGTATTTTCGTTCAAACCAGGTGCGAACGATATGACTCCTTTTTTATTGAATAAATAAGCAACAGAACCTTCAGAGACTAAGTGACCACCTACTTTTGTAAAAGCATGACGTACTGTCGATACAGTACGTCTACGATTATTGCTTAGGCATTCTACCATTATAGCTGTTCCACCTGGCCCATATCCTTCATAATAGATAGTTTCTATCTGCTCGCTATCAGCATCACCGATACCGCGAGCTATAGCGCGATTTAAGGTTTCTCGTGTCATATTATGAGATAAAGCTTTATCTACTGCAGCTCGTAACCGGGGATTAAAATTAATATTTTCTCCGCCTAGCCTAGCAGCAGTCACTAATTCGCGAATAATTTTAGTAAAAATTTTACCTCGTTTAACATTCTGAGTAGCTTTGCGATGTTTAGTATTTGCCCACTTACTATGACCTGCCATATGTATCCTTAACTAATCATTTTGCTGCTAAA
Organism: Candidatus Palibaumannia cicadellinicola; assembly: GCF_002855795.1. Taxonomy (GTDB): domain Bacteria; phylum Pseudomonadota; class Gammaproteobacteria; order Enterobacterales; family Enterobacteriaceae; genus Baumannia; species Baumannia cicadellinicola_C. Next base: position 92 of record NZ_NJPO01000107.1, on the reverse strand, counting down.
ATATTTGGGGAAATTGGATAGTCATTCTCAATTGCTTTTTTTATCTATTTGTTTTAGTTTTGAGTGGGTTAAAATCACAAATGTTGATTTTG
>NZ_NJPO01000106.1 GCF_002855795.1 Candidatus Palibaumannia cicadellinicola | reverse complement strand
TAGGAGCGGTCCTGCAATTTGTGCCGCGCTGAAGTATAACTTTCTAATAACAAATTATTAGTCACTATGTGACTAGAACAATTAACCAGTAAAATGCTGAGTATTGCTATTAAAAATAAATATTTTATGTGCATCAATCTTCATAAAGAGACTTTAATATGGCGCAATATCGATACATGACTATAAATGTGACAAATGTATCATTTACGCAGCGTTTGGATCAAGTCATGGTAAAATTATGCTATGAGCATTCGCGATCGCGAATAAAAAACTGGATATTAAATGGTCAGGTTAAAGTAAACGGTAAAGTAACTGTCGTTCCAAAAAAGAAAATGCTAGGTGGAGAACAAATTGAAATATCTGTGGTTATGAAAAATGAGCAGCACTGGAAAGCTCAGGATATTAGGTTGAATATTGTGTATGAAGATGATGATCTTATTGTAATAAACAAACCCAGAGATATCGTCGTACACTCAGGCGCTGGGAATCCTGATGGTACCGTACTTAATGCTTTACTCTATTATTATCCACCTATTGCAGATGTACCGCGTGCAGGCATTGTCCACCGATTAGATAAAGATACCACTTGTTTGATGGTAGTGGCTAAAACAGTACTTGCGCAGAATAGGTTGGTGGAGTTATTGCAGGCACGGAAGATTACCCGTGAATATGAAGCAATAACTATTGGCACCATGACTACCGGCGGTACTGTGGAACAGCCTATTGCCCGCCATGCAATTCAACGCACACATATGACAGTGCATCCTCTAGGTAAACCGGCGGTTACGCACTACCGCATCATAGAACATTTTCGCGCTCATACTAGGCTACGGCTACGGTTAGAAACCGGCCGTACCCATCAAATTCGCGTACATATGGCTTATATCAACCACCCTTTAGTAGGAGATCAAAGGTATAGCGGCCGTCAACGTACACGCAAAAGTATCATGGATATAAAAGTATTACGCCAATTCGATCGCCAGGCGCTACATGCTACCATGTTACGATTATACCATCCCATCACGGGAATTCAGATGGAGTGGCATGCTGCGCTACCGCAGGATATGGTCGAGCTAGTGAATGCACTGAAAGCAGATACTGAACAATTGAGGTTCATATGAACGTACTTTTATCCTGCCTACTTATGATGACACTAGCGGAATATTCCTGAATCTTTATCATAAATAATATTATTTAATTTCCATAGTAGTAGGAGGCATTATGCGTCTAGATCGATTAACTAATCAATTTCAAATAGCTCTCGTAGAGGCTCAGTCATTAGCTATTCGGCGCGCTCATAAATTCATAGAACCATTACATGTAATAGTTATTTTACTTAAGCAAGAAGGGGGTACTGTATACCAATTACTACAGTATGCAGGTGTGAATACCTCGCAATTGATCGTAGCAGTGGAACAGGCATGCAATCGGTTACCGCAGGTAGAAGGTACTATCTATAACATACAACCATCACCAGATTTAGTACGTGTATTTAATCTGTGTGAACAATTGGCGCAAAAACGTTTTGATAGTTTTATTTCATCCGAGCTTTTTGTACTAGCATCGATTGAGTCGCATGGTACCTTAGCAGACTTATTAAAAGCAGCTGGGGCTACGATAATCTCGATTACTCAAGCTATAGATAATATGCGTAATGGTCAGCCAGTGAACTCACCAGATGTAGAAAACCAGCATCAAGCGCTGAAACAATTTACTATTGATCTCACCGAACGCGCGGAACAGGGGAAATTAGATCCTGTTATCGGCCGTGATGAAGAAATCCGCCGTACCATCCAGGTCTTGCTGCGGCGTACCAAAAACAACCCTGTGCTGATCGGTGAACCTGGGGTGGGTAAAACGGCAATCGTAGAAGGGCTAGCCCAGCGTATCGTGAACAGTGAAGTTCCGGAAGGACTGAAAAATAATAGGGTACTGTCACTCGACATGGGATCACTCGTAGCTGGTGCCAAGTACCGCGGTGAATTCGAAGAACGGCTAAAAAACGTGCTAAGCGAGATTTCAAAACAAGAAGGTTATGTCATTTTATTCATTGATGAATTACATACTATGGTCGGCGCCGGTAAAGCAGACGGCGCGATGGATGCCGGTAATATGCTCAAGCCAGCGCTTTCCCGTGGTGAATTACATTGCGTAGGTGCCACGACCCTGAACGAGTACCGCACATTTATTGAGAAAGATGCGGCGCTGGAAAGACGTTTTCAGAAAGTATTAGTCCTTGAGCCGACAGTTGAGGATACCATCGCTATCTTACGTGGTTTAAAAGAGCGATATGAGCTACATCATCACGTACAGATTACTGATACGGCTATCGTAGCAGCAGCGATGTTATCTCACCGTTATATCGCAGATAGGCAATTACCAGATAAGGCTATTGACTTAATAGATGAGGCCGCTTCCAGCATCCGTATACAAATAGACTCCAAGCCGGAAGAGTTAGATCGTCTAGAACGGCGACTGATTCAGTTGAAGCTAGAGCAACAGGTACTGAAGAAAGAATCGGATGATTCTAGTCTTAAACGTCTGGATACGCTCAATGAAGAACTAGCGCAAAAAGAACGCGCTTACTCTGAGCTAGAAGAGAAATGGAAAGCTGAGAAATCTTCCTTATCCGGCACCCAAAATCTGAAAGCAGAGCTAGAAAAAACCAAAATATACCTTGAGCAAGCGCGTCGCATCGGCGATCTCGCACGTATGTCGGAATTACAATATGGTAAAATACCTGAGCTAGAAAAACAACTGGCGGTAGTATCGTCATCGGAAAGTAAAAGCATGCGTTTGTTGCGTAACCGTGTTACAGATATGGAAATTGCTGAAGTACTGGCGCGCTGGACAGGTATCCCTGTCTCGCGTATGTTAGAAAGCGAGCGAGCTAAACTTCTACGGATAGAGCAAGAGTTACATAACAAAATAGTTGGCCAAAACGAGGCAGTGGAAGCTGTTTCTAATGCTATCCGCCGGAGCCGAGTAGGTCTTGCAGATCCTAATAGACCAATTGGTTCTTTTATGTTCCTTGGACCTAGCGGAGTAGGAAAAACAGAGCTATGTAAAGCTCTAGCAGCTTTTCTTTTTGATAGTGATGATGCGATAGTCCGTATTGATATGTCTGAGTTTATGGAAAAACATTCGGTATCACGAATGGTAGGTGCTCCTCCAGGATATATTGGTTATGAAGAAGGTGGTTATCTTACCGAGGCAGTGCGCCATCGACCTTACTCAGTCGTCCTGCTAGACGAAATAGAAAAAGCTAATCAGGACGTGTTTAATATTTTGTTGCAAGTACTAGAAGACGGACGATTAACTGATGGCCATGGCCGGACCGTTGATTTCCGCAATACCGTAGTAATTATGACGTCTAACCTAGGATCTGATGTGATTCATGAACGTTTTCGTCAGTTAAATTACCAGGAAATGAAAGATCTAGTTTTTGAGATCGTCCGCGATCATTTCAGGCCTGAGTTTATTAATCGTGTAGACGAGATTGTCGTATTTCATCCGCTAGGCTATGAACACATTATAAAAATTGCACAGATTCAGCTACAACTTCTTTCTAAACGTTTAGAAGAGCAGGGAACTACTCTTATTATCAGCGACGAAGTACTAGCCTTATTAGGTAAGGTAGGTTTTGATTTTATTTACGGCGCGCGGCCGTTGAAACGCGCTATACAGCAGAAAATAGAAAATATATTATCCCAACAAATACTATCTGGATACTTACAGCCAGGTAAGCCAATCAAACTAGATGTGAAAGACAATAATATTGTGACTAGTCAGTGAAGTCACATGATAGCTTTATCTAAGTTTCTTAACTTTACTTGCTTATACGCTCTTTAATACGCGCAGCTTTACCGGTACGTTCACGCAAGTAATATAGTTTCGCCTGACGAACGAAACCACAACGTTTAACAGTAATACTATCTACTATTGGAGAGTGCATCTGGAATACACGCTCAACACCTTCGCCGTTGGAAATTTTACGAACAGTAAATGTAGAATGTAAACCGCGGTTACGGATAGCGATAATTATGCCTTCAAATGCTTGCAAACGTTTTTTACTTCCTTCAACAACCCATACCTTAACTTCTACCGAGTCACCTGGGCGAAAAGATGGTATGTTTTTCATCTGCTCTTGTTCTATTTGTTTAATAATCTGGCTCATAATATTAGTGCTCTTTATTTTTTCGATTGATATTCACATTGAAATTCTTTCAGTAACCTCACTTGCTCGTCAGTGAGAGATAATTGTTCTAGAAGTTCAGGTCTTCTAAGCCAAGTACGGCCCAAAGACTGTTTCAGTCGCCAGCGCCGGATCTCGGCATGATTACCCGACAATAGAACAGGTGGAACCTCTATACCACCTAAAACTTCAGGACGAGTATAATGCGGACAATCTAGTAATCCTTCAGCAAAAGAGTCTGAAGTTACCGAAGTTTCATGACTCAGTACTCCAGGAATTAATCTAGTAATAGAATCGATTAGCGTCATTGCTGCTAACTCACCGCCACTGAGGATATAATCACCTATTGACCACTCTTCATCAATCTCTGTGGTAATTAAACGCTCATCAATACCTTTATAGCGACCGCAGACCAGAATTAACTTAGGCTTCGCTGCCAGTTCATATACGCCTGGTTGATCTAACTTACGTCCCTGAGGAGATAAATATAGCACTTTAACCCCTTTTCCTGCTTTCTTTTTAGCTTCATGAATAGCATCAAGCAAGGGTTGCATCATCAATAGCATTCCCGGTCCACCGCCATAAGGGCGATCATCTACGGTTCTATACCGATCGTAAGCAAATTCACGTGGACTCCAGCACTGTACATGTAATAAACCATTTTTTACAGCTCGGCCGGTCACCCCATAATCAGTTACCGCACGGAACATTTCTGGAAATAGGCTGATAAAACCAATCCACATAGAGTGTTTTCTGTCCTGTTAAAGGTTAAAATATCGGGTCCCAGTCCACTTGAATAATACTGGTAGCAAGATCGATATTTTTAATAACCTTACCGTAGAGAAATGGAATCAACAGTTCATAAATTATAGAAGAATCTTTTCTATTTGCTTTGACAACCATAACATCATTTGAGCCAGTTTCTATTAAGTTAATTACTTTGCCCAGCGGAGAACCATTAACCGTTTCTACCTGGCAACCAATGAGATCTTTCCAGTAGTACTCACCGTCAGATAAATCAGGTAACTGCGAAGCGTCAACTATAATTTGACAATTAGTGAGAAGTTTTGCACTTTCCCTATTTTTAATACTTTTAATCTTAATAATAATACCATTAGAATGGTACTTCCAGTCATCTAGCGTAATCTGCTGCCATGTATTTATCCGTTTAATAAACCATGGTTGGTAATGAAAAATACTTTCAGCATACTCAGTCGATGAAATCATTTTGAGCCAACCATGAATGCCATACGCTGAGTTAATTTGACCTAAAACTACAGGAGCTGTAATACTAATTTGATTTTTTAGTTTGATTTTTTCGTTTTTTTGATTAGTGCACATACGCGTTCCGACATTTTAGCACCATGATTAATCCAATATGAAATTCTATCCATATCCAAACGTACATCTTGAGCCTGTCCCGCGGCTAGCGGGTTAAAAAAACCAACACGTTCAATAAAGCGCCCGTCGCGTGGATTGTGGTTATCGGTTACTACAATTTGATAAAATGGACGTTTTTTAGCTCCGCCACGAGCTAAACGAATTGTGACCATAAACAAACATCCTCATACTAAATTTATGAGTAAAACTAAATTAAAATAATTATTTCAGTTGAGTTAACGCCAGAAGAATCCTGGCGGCATCATTATCTTCAAACCGCGTATCATTTTTATCATTCCTTCTTTTTTCATTTTCTTCATAAGACGCTGCATTTCTTCAAACTGTTTTAACAGGCGATTAACATCCGGCACCTGCATACCGGAGCCGGCAGCAATACGACGCTTACGCGAACCTTTAATAATTTCCGGGGTAACGCGTTCTTGAGCCGTCATTGACGAAATCATCGCCTCCATACGTATTAGCATTTGATCATCATGCATTTGCAACTTCACTTGATCTGGCAGTTTACTAATGCCAGGCAATTTATTTATCAGGGTAGCCATGCCACCAAAATTACGCATCTGCTTAATTTGGTTCAGAAAATCGGTCATATCAAAACGATCGCCCTTATTTAAAGTTTTAGCAAGCTTCTGAGCTTGGGCATCATCTACCTTACGTTCTATCTCTTCAATTAGCGATAAAACGTCGCCCATGCCTAGGATACGGTCGGCTAAACGATCAGGGTAGAACGGTTCTAAAGCATCTATTTTTTCTCCTACGCCAATAAATTTAATCGGTTTTCCAGTCATATGACGTATAGATAGTGCGGCACCACCGCGCGATGCGCCGTCTACTTTGGTCAGGATTACCCCGGTTAATGGCAGCGCGCTATTAAAAGCTTTGGCTGCCTTAGCTGCATCTTGTCCTGTCATTGCGTCTACCACAAACAATGTTTCAATAGGTTGAATAATGTTATATATATTAATAATTTCATTCATCATCATGTTATTTGTGTGTAAACGACCAGCTGTATCTACTAGCAAAACATCATAGCATTTTATTTTCGCGTATCTCAGCGCTTCATTAACAATCTCAATTGGTTTCTGATCTGTTTGAGAAGGAAAAAAATCTACGCCTATGTTCTGAGTTAGGGTTTCTAATTGTTTTATGGCTGACGGGCGGTAAACATCTGCTGATACTACTAGTACTTTTTTACTCTTTGTGTCCCATAAATATTTTCCCAGTTTCCCCACACTAGTTGTTTTCCCAACGCCCTGCTGGCCCGCTATTAGTACTACTGCCGGTGGCTGCATCGCCAAGTTGAGAGAATGATTTTGTTCGCCCATGGCGGTTACCAGCTCAATGCGTACCAGTTTGATAAACTCTTGCCCAGGGGTGAGGCTATTATTAACTTTCTTACTCAATGCACTCTCTTTCACCCGGCTGATAAAGTCTTGCACTACCGGTAACGCGACATCTGCTTCCAGCAGTGCCATACGTACTTCACGCAAAGTATTTTTGATATTAACTTCGGTCAGGCGTCCCTGATCGCTAATATTACGTAAGGTGCGTGATAATCGATCGGATAAATTTTCAAACATGTTGACTTATTTATTTAACCTTAACATGATATTTGCTCATATGTTTACTAGTTTTATTTTAACACTAATTAGGCATATGAGATACTCTTCCACTAGAAAATAAACCAAGTTCAAGTCTCGCGCATACTACATACAAAACGTGATAGTATCACGTCACTAATTGTTAATGTCAC
>NZ_NJPO01000105.1 GCF_002855795.1 Candidatus Palibaumannia cicadellinicola | reverse complement strand
AATCTAACCCCAGCCGTACTAACGCTGATCAATTACTTCATAATCGGCACGAAGTAAGATTATCAAATTGCATCCTTCTTGCCGAAGGGGGTTGAAAAGATTAAATCTTACCCCATGTTATGGTTAACTTATTCCCGCAAAACATGCGGGGCGATTACTCTTTTGATTCTCAGGAGTTGCTCGTGACAACAATTGTCAGCGTACGTCGTAATGGTCATGTTGTCATTGGTGGTGATGGCCAGGCAACTCTAGGTAATACTGTCATGAAGGGTAACGTACGCAAAGTCCGTAGACTGTATTATAATGATAAAGTGATCGCCGGGTTTGCTGGCGGTACCGCCGATGCCTTAACATTATTCGAATTGTTTGAACGTAAACTAGAAATATATCAAGGCCATTTGGTCAAAGCTGCCGTGGAGTTAGCCAAAGATTGGCGTACCGACCGCATGCTACGCCGTCTGGAAGCACTCCTCGCTGTAGCGGACGAAAATGCGTCTCTGATAATTACCGGAAACGGCGATGTGGTACAGCCGGAAAAAGATCTGATTGCAATTGGTTCAGGTGGACCGTATGCCCAATCAGCGGCTCGTGCTTTGTTGGAAAATACTAATCTCAGCGCCCGCGAAATTGTTAAAAAATCATTAGAGATTGCCGGAGATATCTGCATCTACACTAATCAATTCCATACTATTGAAGAATTAACGTCCAAAGCTGAAGGATATTGAAAATATGTCTCAAATGACTCCACGCGAAATCGTCAACGAACTAGATGACTATATTGTTGGCCAATACAATGCTAAACGAGCAGTAGCCATCGCGTTACGTAATCGCTGGCGTCGTATGCAACTTGATGAAGCACTACGTCATGAAGTAACACCGAAAAATATTCTTATGATTGGCCCCACCGGCGTAGGTAAGACTGAAATAGCGCGGCGCTTAGCAAAACTAGCGAACGCTCCTTTTATTAAAGTAGAAGCGACTAAATTCACCGAAGTAGGCTACGTAGGCAAAGAAGTAGATTCTATTATTCGTGATTTGACCGATGCTGCAGTTAAAATGGTGCGTCTGCAGTCGATGGAAAAAAACCGGTTCCGCGCGGAAGAAAGAGCCGAAGAGCGGGTACTCGATGTCTTAATTCCACAACCAGCCCCAAATAATTGGGGCCAGATGGAAGAAAATAATGAACCTTCAAGTACTCGCCAGCATTTCCGTAAACAGTTGCGTGAAGGGCAACTCAATGAAAAAGAAATTGAGATTAATCTCGCCGCTGCGCCAATAGGCGTCGAAATAATGGCCCCTCCTGGTATGGAAGAGATGACTAATCAACTGCAATCGATGTTTAAAAATTTAGCTGGTCAGAAGCAAAAATCGCGTAAAATCAAGATTAAAGAAGCGATGAAGCTATTAATAGAAGAAGAAGCAGCTAAGCTTGTTAACCAAGAAGAGATTAAAGAGAAAGCCATAGAGGCAGTTGAGCAACATGGCATCGTATTCATCGATGAAATAGACAAAATATGTAAACGTGGCTAAGTATCTGGGCCAGACGTATCCCGTGAAGGCGTGCAGCGAGATCTTCTCCCTTTAGTAGAAGGTTGTACTGTATCTACTAAGCATGGTATGGTGAAAACTGACTATATTTTGTTCATAGCTTCCGGGGCTTTTCAGGTAGCTAGCCCGTCAGACTTAATACCTGAGCTACAAGGGCGCCTGCCGATTCGTGTGGAGCTGGAAGCACTCACAACTGAAGACTTCCAACTAATTCTGACTGAACCTAGCGCTTCGCTTACTATGCAGTATATTGCACTTATGGCGACAGAAGGTGTGAGCATCTCCTTCACCGAAGACGGTATAAAGCGTATTGCTGAAACTGCTTGGCAGGTCAACGAACGCACGGAGAACATCGGGGCTCGTCGTTTACATACTGTTCTGGAGCGGTTAATGGAGGAAATATCCTACGATGCCAGCGAATGGCACGGTCAAACAATTTCTATTGACGCAAATTATGTTCGCAGTCATCTGGATGAATTAGTATCTGATGAAGATTTTAGTAGATTTATTTTGTAACCTTTAATTGATATTCTGGTAAAAGTATCATTAATTATTATACATCATCCATCTTACTGAACAAACGGCACAGACGTTCTTGTAAAATATTTGGTTCTGGTTTCACCATCTCATTTTCACTTTCACTGACGAGCGACTTACTACTGTTCTGTGTCTGTTGCATGATTTAAGCGATTGTTTTTTCTTTAGATCTGCAGAAGCGTAATAGTGTCAATGGCTTGCTGAACTTTTGCTTCTAGCTTATCAAATACTTCAAATGCCATTTATTTACCCCTACCATTACCTTTAAAATCCCTTAAATCGCCGCCTTTTATGCCTTGCTTTATACATACGTATTGTTCTAGTGATTTGAAGTAGCTTTTCTGTCCATGTCTAGACACATTGTTTGGTTTGTCTTCATTAATTAATTATAAATACTTTCGGCCGATAGGTAAAAATATTGCTTCATGATAATAATGTTTTTAATCTCGTTGTTCCCCTAATGGAGGAAATAAAATGCGACATCCGTTAATTATTGGTAACTGGAAACTCCACGGTAACAAACATATGGTCAGTAATTTCATAACCGCACTACGTAATGAATTAAGTAGTGTTATAGGTTGCGACGTTGCTATAGCTCCGCCGATGATATATCTAGATAGGGCTAAATATCATCTGACCGGCAGCAGCATTGCGCTGTGCGCGCAGAATGTTGATACCCATGTTTCTGGTGCGTTTACCGGTGAAATTTCCGCCAATATGCTGAAAGATATTGGTGCAAAATATATTATAATTGGCCATTTTGAACGCCGTTCCTATCATAAAGAAAGTAATGAATATATAGCAGAGAAATTTGCGATCATAAAAAATGAAGGACTAATTCCGGTTTTATGCATCGGAGAAAGCAAAGCGGAGAATGAAGCATACCAGACTGAAGCAGTTTGCGCCAGCCAGCTTGACGTCGTACTAAATAGAATGGGCGCGAAAGCTTTTGAAAATGCTATTATAGCCTATGAACCTCTTTGGGCTATCTCAACCGGCAAATCTGCTAATCCGTTCCAGGCCCAGAGAGTACATAAATTTATCAGAGACTATCTTGTTCTTCATGATGATGCTGTAGCAGAACAGGTTATTATTCAGTACGGAGGGTCAGTAAACGCCGGCAATGCCGCTGAACTGTTTACTCAGCCGGATATTGATGGCGCATTAGTAGGTGGCGCTTCGCTGAAAGCGGATGTATTCGCTGCTATAGTCAAGGCCGCGGCGCAAGCAAAAAAGCCTGATGCTAGTAGTTAGCTGATAAACAGGTTATGTTAACGCTGATAGATTTGATCGAAGCTACTACCGTTAGAGAAATGCTCTTGCTTAGCTTTCTGCCAGTTACTGAAGGTATCATCTAAGGTAAATAGTTTTAGCTTGGGGAATTGCTTGGTGAATTCTTTCGCAACGCTGGCGTCGCGCGGCCGATAGTAATTTTTCGCTGCGATGCGCTGGCCTTCAGGAGAATAAAGATACTTCAAGTAAGCATTTGCAACCTCACGAGTGCACTTTTTATCAACAATTCTATCCACCACAGCTACTGTGGGCTCTGCGAGGATGGACTCGCTAGGGGTCACAATTTCCAGCTTAAGCTTACTCTTACTATTGAGCTTATTGATTGCCAGTAATGCCTCATTTTCCCAAGCGATGAGTACATCACCCTGTCCGCGTTCTACAAATGTATTAGTCGCACCGCGAGCGCCTGAATCTAATACGTCCACATTTTGGTATAGTGCCTTAACGAATTGTTGCGCTTTCACAGGATCGTGATGATTGTGATACAAGGCATAACCCCAAGCGGCTAAATAATTCCAGCGGGCCCCGCCAGAGGTTTTAGGATTTGGCGTGATAACAGATACACCTGGTTGGATCAAATCTGGCCAGTCATGAATATTTTTGGGATTACCTTGACGCACTAAGAACACAATAGTTGACGTATATGGTGCTGAGTTGTCTGGCAGACGAGTAATCCAATTATTATTAATAAGCGTGTGCTCTGCGATAGCGTCTACATCTGAGGCGAGCGCCAGGGAAACTACATCAGCTTCAATACCGTTTATTACCGATGTTGCTTGTTTACCAGAACCTCCGTGAGACTGATGCACTGTGACGTGATCACCAGTTTTATGCTGCCAATATTGGGTAAATGCTTTATTATACTCTTGGAAAAACTCACGTGTTGGATCATAAGAGATATTTAGCAAATTTATTTCTTTGGCCAGTATACTGGCTGACAGCAATATCGATATTAATCCAAACTGCCATTTTAACATTATCTACTCCCTATCAGAAAATATATAAAGATATGAGGACAAAAGGTGTTATTTAACCAATCATATAATATAAAACACAGGCAGGTAAGCAAGTGAATTAGAACAGTTTGCGCGCCATTTCGAGAACATCACTGCGGAAAGGACGTTTCATATTTTCCATGGCGTCTGTGATATCGTGATGCACGAGTAACTCATTTTGTATGCCTACGCAACGGCCGCTATACCCCTGTAGCAGTAGTTCAATAGAGTAGGCTCCCATCCTTGACGCCAGAATACGATCATAGGCAACTGGGTTACCACCACGCTGGATATGGCCTAAAACCGTTGCGCGGGTTTCGCGCCCTGTCTCTTTTTCTATGTACAGCGCCAGTTCTGAAACATTACAAATATACTCTGTAATTGCGACAATAGCATGCTTTTTACCTTTGGCGATGCTAGCCTTAATTTCGAAGACTAAATCTTCTGGTTTAAATTCTACTTCTGGTAAAATAATAAATTCGCAACCCCCGGCAATAGCTGCTGCCATGGTGAGATCACCACAATAACGTCCCATAACTTCTACGATAGAAATACGTTGATGAGATGTTGACGTATCACGTAAACGGTCAATAGCTTCTACTACGGTTTCTAAAGCGGTACAGTAACCGATGGTATAATCGGTTCCGGCTACATCATTATCAATGGTACCAGGCAAGCCAATGCAGGGGAAGCCCATTTCAGTCAAGCATTTGGCGCCCATATAAGAACCATTACCGCCGATAACCACTAGGGCACCTAAACCATATTTGCTCATATTATTAAGAGCGATAGCCCGTATCGCTTCTTCATGAAACTCAGGAAAACGCACAGACCCCAGAAAAGTACCGCCACGGTTAATGATATTTGATACACTATAGCGATCTAGCTTCTTCATGCGATCTTGACATAAGCCTAGATAGCCATCATAGATACCGTAAATCTCTAAGCCTTCCGAAAGTCCGGCCCTAACGACGCCCCGAATAGCAGCATTCATTCCTGGGGAATCACCGCCACCTGTTAGTACACCGATTTTCTTAATCATGACTACCTCTGCACTGAAAAAACTATGTGTAGGATACTAGGATACAATGCGGGGGTTATAACCGCCATTCTCAAATGTTATTCAAGAAAGAAAATAAATGACATTATGGTTTTTTGCAGTTAGATACCATCACCGAATTGAAAACCAGGACTACTAAAAAACTGATCCATTTCTTCTGATGGACGATCACTATCTGGTTTACCCACTATCCTAGCGGGGACCCCCGCTGCTGTGGTGTGGGGTGGTACAGAACGCAGAACGACCGAACCAGCACCAATTTTAGCACCCTTTCCTACTTCAATATTGCCTAGGATGGTCGCGCCTGCTCCAATCATAACCCCTTCACGAATTTTGGGATGACGATCACCACTAGTTTTGCCAGTACCACCTAACGTTACTGACTGCAGTATCGAAACATCATTTTCTACTACGGCCGTTTCACCGATAACTATGCTTGTTGCGTGGTCAAGCATAATGCCACAGCCAATACGAGCAGCTGGGTGGATATCTACGCCGAAGGATACAGAAATCTCGTTCTGGAAATAAATTGCTAGTGCCTGGCGATTTTGATACCACAGCCAGTGACCGATGCGATAAGCCTGCAGCGCATGGACTCCCTTAAGATATAGTAGTGGAGTAGAATATTTATCTACCGCTGGGTCACGTAATCGTACCGCATGGATATCGCGCGCGGCAGCAAATATCATTCCTGGATCAGTTCTATAGGCATCCTCTACCACTTCTCGGATAGCAATGGCCGGCATAATAGGGTTAGCCAGCTTATTAGCTAACATATAGCTTAGCGCGCTGCCTAGATTCTCGTGTTTGAGTAGCGTCGCATGAAAAAAACTAGCCAGCATGGGTTCACAATCAGCTAGCAATCGTGCCTCAGCTTTAATGCTATTCCATACTAGTTCCAACTGTTCAATGGACATATAGTCTACCTTTTACTTGTATTGTCATATCGTATTACTTGTATTGTCATATCGTAGATGTAGATGACATCATAAACTGCCTATTTTCTCATCTTTCTGGTCGCGTCCAAGCAAAGTTAATGCAGCCTCGTGAGCATTTTTATTCTGATATAATACTTGATATATTTGTTCAGTAATGGGCATCTCCACCCCATAGCGACCAGCCAACTCCAGCACTTCTTTCGTATTACCATAACCTTCTACTACCAAACCAATACTCTCCTGTGCAGTATTAACACCAGCCCCCTTCCCTAGTAGCAGGCCGAAACGGCGGTTACGCGATTGATTGTCGGTACAGGTTAATACCAAGTCTCCTAGTCCAGCCATACCCATAAAGGTGCTTAGTGCCGCACCCATTGCCGCACCCAGACGTGACATTTCCGCCAAACCACGGGTTATTAGCGCTGTGCGCGCATTAGCGCCAAAGCCGATACCGTCAGAGATACCAGCTCCGATCGCGATGACGTTCTTAACCGCGCCGCCTAACTGAACGCCGATTAAATCGATATTGCTGTAAACCCGAAAATTGGTACCGCAATGTAGTAACTGTTGCAAGTCTGTGCGAAAGGTAACATCGGTGGCGGCTAGCGTGATAGCAGTAGGCAATCCGGCCGCAACTTCACGGGCAAAGGTAGGTCCAGATATTACTGCAAGTGGAATATGTCCGCCCAGTATATCCCGTGCTACATCTTGCAGCAGGCGTCCGGTTTTCATTTCCAATCCCTTAGTAGCCCAGACAATACGTGCATCGTGACGCAAATGCGGTTTCATTTGCTTCAGTACGCTACCAAATACATGGCTGGGCACCACAATAAGCACATTACTGCTTGCCGCCAGCGCAACTGGTAAAGATGTTTCTAAATATAACGTAGGGGGGAAGAGTACATCCGGCAAAAAAGTATGATTACAACGCGCTACTTTCAGCGCGTGGATATGGTCTGGATCATGACCCCATAATACCACCTTATGACCGTTGCGAGCCAGGGTAATGGCTAGAGCGGTGCCGTAAGAGCCAGCCCCGATCACAATAATAGAGGCAGCTGCTGACATAACTAGGAGCCTCGCGTCAATGGACTAGACTAGTTTCGTAGTAGAACCGCTTGAAAACACAATTTTTTTATCATTAATCTAATCCACCACATGCATCAAGTCTGTACAGATCATCGCAGCCCCCAACGTACTCGTTATCGATAAATATCTGCGGCACGGTAGCACGGCCGCTACGATTAATCATTTCTTCTCGCATGTTAACGTTCCCATCGATAGTTATCTCCTGAAAAGGTAAGTGCTTATCGGTTAATAATGCCTTAGCACGATGGCAATAAGGACAGGTTAATTTGGTATAAATTTCAATTTTAGCCATGCTATTCCCCCTTAAACCTGAACTGACTCTTACTAAGTAAGAAAAAGTTATTTGCCCCGTATGAGCGGTAAATGGTCTGCACGCCAGCCGGTAATGCCTTCTTTCAGCACATAAACTCGTTCAAAGCCGGCTTTATACAGATTATTTGCAGAATGACGGGAAGTCATGCCGCTATTACCGATCACTACGACTGGTCTGTTCTTAGCTTTTTCGAGAGATCCTAGGTTGCCGTTTTGGATACCTGTATCTGCTAAATTTATGCTGTTAGTAATATGTCCCTGACAGTAATCATCCCTGCTGCGCAGATCAATAATCACAGCATCTTCTTTATTGATCAAGCTGATAGCTTCGCCGCTGGTGATTTCTCCTATTTTGGAACACCAGCTCTGAAAAGAGACAAATATGACGGTACTTAGTAAGACTAACCATGCCAGACTTAGCATAGGATGGTTACCCACAAATTGCATAATTTCTTGCATAGCGTGAAAAAACTCCTGTGACAAATTATCAATGATTTTACTAATATCACCAACCGTACAATACAGCTAATTACATAGTATTTGTTCTGAGTTAAAGTTAACTGGTAAGCAGCTGTTTAATGTGAAATAATAGTTTTTATG
>NZ_NJPO01000104.1 GCF_002855795.1 Candidatus Palibaumannia cicadellinicola | reverse complement strand
CAAAAGTACTTTTTACTTTATCTATTAGAGCAGTAAAAGCTAATTGATCAAATATTGCAATTTCTGCTAAAATTTTACGATCTATGTTAATAGATGCTTTTTTGAGACCATTCATTAAATTACTGTAAGACATACCATATTCTCTAGCAGCAGCATTAATACGTGCTATCCATAGTTGACGAAATTGACGTTTCTTACAACGACGATCACGATAACTATACTGACCTGCTTTAATTACAGCCTGAAAAGCAACACGATAAGCACGTGAGCGAGCCCCAGAGTAACCATGAGCTTGTTTTAATATTTTTTTGTGTCGCGCATGAGCAACTACACCGCGTTTTACGCGTGCCATATACTTGATCTCCTTACTAGTATTAAATAACTATTCAATCACTATAGTAAATAGTGAATATTACTTACGCATATGGCAAACAACGTACTACCAAACTTTTATCACCTTTAGATACTAAAGATTTAAAACGTAAATGACGCTTACGATTAGTAGATTTTTTTGTTAGAAGATGACGTAAGTGAGCGTGTTTATGTTTAAAACCACCAGTTGATATTTTTTTAAAACGTTTTATTGCTCCCCGTACGCTTTTTATTTTTGGCATTATTTTCTCTTTCGTTACATAGATATAATTACTATTATTCTCGTATAAATAATTTTGGCAAATTATTTTTTTTTCGGTGCAAGTACCATCATAATTTGACGTGCTTCAATTTTACTTGGTAATGATTCTACTAACGCAATGTTACTTAAGTCTTTACGAATACGATGAATAATTTCCAGACCTATTTTCTGGTGTGCCATTTCACGTCCACGGAAACGTAAAGTAATTTTTACTTTATCACCATCTTCTAAAAAGCGAATTAAGTTGCGAATTTTAATTTGATAATCATTTTCATGAATGCTAGGCCTAAACTTAATTTCTTTAACCTGAATAATTTTTTGTTTTTTCTTTTGTTCTTTAGTAGATTTATTTTTTTCATAAATAAATTTGCCGTAATCCATAATTCTGCAAACAGGAGGATCGGCATTAGGACTAATTTCTACTAAATCAACACCTGCTTCCTCAGCTTTTTCAAGCGCATGATTTAGGCTGACAATACCTATTTGTTCACCATCTATACCTGTTAATCGTACTTTACTAGCGCATATTTCTAAGTTTATTCTATTTATTGACCGCATTAGTTGAACTCTTTTATTGTCTTTAATACTATAATTCCTCTATTTGATGAAGATTACGGCAGTTTATTTCGTACTGTAACTGTTTAATAAATTCATTAACATTCAGACTACCTAGATTTTTGCCATAGCGTGTGCGTACCGTTACTTTATCTGTTTTCATCTCTTTATCTCCACAAATCAGCATATAAGGTACACGACGTAAAGTATGTTCGCGGATTTTAAATCCTATCTTTTCATTTCTCAAGTCTGTTTTTACTCTTATATCTGCTGTAGAAAATATTTTCATTAATTTGGTAACATACTCAGACTGATTATTACTAATATTCATCAAAACAACCTGCGTTGGAGCTAACCAAGTAGGAAAACTACCTGCATACTCTTCTATGAGTATTCCAATGAACCTTTCAAGTGACCCTAAAATCGCTCGGTGAATCATCACTGGAACCTGTTTTTTATTATTAACATTAATATAATATGCATTTAAACAATGTGGCAAAGAAAAATCTAGCTGAATAGTACCACACTGCCAAGTACGATCTAAGCAATCAAGTAAAGTAAATTCTATTTTAGGTCCATAGAATGCACCTCCTCCTTTTATGTAGTTAAAAGTAATATTATTATTAGTCAGTGCAGTTGCTAAACTCTTTTCTGCTTTCTCCCATATTTCATCGTTACCTATACGATTTTCTGGACGTGTAGAAAGGTTAACTAATATCGTTTTAAAACCAAATGTATGATAAATATCATATATCATATTAATACTATCATTGATCTCATCACATATTTGTTCTTCTGTACAAAAAATATGTGCATCATCTTGAGTAAATCCACGAACACGCATTAGACCATGTAAAGAACCAGAAGGTTCATTGCGATAGCAACTACCAAATTCCGCTATTCGTAATGGTAAATCCCGGTAAGATTTTATTTTTTGATTAAATATTTGCACATGACCTGGACAATTCATAGGTTTAATACAATACTCTCGGTTTTCTGAAGATGTAGTAAATATATGTTCAGCATAATTTAACCAATGTCCTGTTTGCTCCCAGAGTATACGGTCTATAATTACTGGACTTTTTACTTCTAAGTACTTATATATTTTTAGCTTATTACGTATAAATTGCTCTAATTCACGAAAAACAATCCAGCCATCAACATGCCAGAAAACCATACCTGGGGCTTCTTCTTGCATATGATAAAGATCTAATTTTTTACCTATTTTACGATGATCTCTTTTGCTTACCTCAATTAAAGATTGTAAATAATCATTTAGTTGTTTTTGATTCCCCCAAGCGGTACCATAAATACGTTGTAAAATGTTATTTTTAGAGTTTCCACGCCAATAAGAACTAGAAGTGTTCTGTAATTTAAAGTTATGACAAAAACGCATATTAGGTACATGCGGACCTCTACACATATCGATATATTCTTCATGGTAGTACAATGCTACTACGGTATGATTACTAATATTTTCGTCAAGTATTTTTACTTTATATATTTCACCACGTACTTCAAATATATCACGTGCTTCCTGCCAACTAACATATTTTTTAATAACATCATAATTGTTATTAGCTAATTCTTGCATACGTTTTTCTATTAAAAGTATGTCTTTTTGTTGTAAAGTATATGTTAGATCTACATCATAATAAAATCCGTTTTTAATAATGGGTCCAATTACCATTTTTGTTTCAGGCCATAGTTGTTTAATAGCATGTCCTAATAAATGAGCACAAGAATGACGAATAATTTCAATACCGGCTTGATCTTCAGCGGTAATGATTGTTAGCTGAACATCTTGTGTAATTAAATCAACAGCATCAACTAATTGATTATTAATACATCCAGCAATACAATTGCTTGCTAAGTTAGTACTAATATCATTTGCTACATCTAGGGAAGAAACTGGATATGGAAATTTCCGTTGAATACCATCTGGCAAAATAATAATAGGCATATTAATTTCCTTATTGAGCAGTAGTATTACTTTTTGAAAGTATATTTAATATTACTTAGTTATTTGTTAATATAAAAAAAGTTACTGAT
>NZ_NJPO01000103.1 GCF_002855795.1 Candidatus Palibaumannia cicadellinicola | reverse complement strand
GGATCTAAACCATTTGATGCATATTAGATCAGTATATTTATGATGTAAATCATTAATTATCTTGATCTAATATGCTAAGATCAAATGATCATTAATAATGCTTACGAAGTAGGTACTTTCATGTCGAGTAAGTTAGTGCTGGTTCTTAACTGTGGCAGTTCATCCCTTAAATTTGCTATTATTGATGCTGTCAATGGTGAAAAACATCTTTCTGGTCTTGCCGAATATTTTTATTTGTCGAAAGCACAAATAAAATGGAATATAAACGGCATCACACAATATGCCGCACTTAGCACTAACAGCGCACATAGTGAAGCGCTTAATTTTATCATTAAAAATATTTTAACACAAAAACCAGAAATTTCCGCACAATTAACCGCAATCGGGCATCGCATCGTTCATGGAAGAAATCATTTCACACAGTCAGTTATTATTAATGACGAGGTTATAAAAGAAATAGAATACTCTATTCCGTTTGCTCCATTGCATAACCCTGCGCATCTTATTGGTATTCATAAATCGCTCAAAGCTTTTCCACAGCTTGCTAGTAAAAATGTAGCGGTTTTCGATACGGCTTTTCATCAGACAATGCCAGAAACATCTTATCTTTACGCACTTCCCTACTTTTTATATCAGGATCATGGTATCCGCCGTTACGGAGCACATGGTATTAGCCATTTTTATGTAACCTGCGAAGCAGCTAAAGTACTGAATAAACCAGTAGAAAAAATCAATTTAATTACCTGTCATCTAGGTAGCGGTGGATCGGTATCTGCTATCTGCAATGGGCAATGCGTTGATACTTCCATGGGCCTTACGCCACTAGAAGGCCTAGTTATGGGCACTCGCAGTGGTGACCTAGATCCTGCTATCATATTCTATTTACATGATAGTTTAGGTATATCAATTAAAAATATACATAATATGTTAACTAATCAGTCTGGTATACTAGGCTTAACGGGGGTCACCAGTGACTGCCGCTATATGGAAGAGAACTACATGGATAAAGATGATGCCCGCCGTGCCATGGCGGTCTACTGCCATCGCTTAGCAAAATACATTGGTGCCTACAGTACCCTAATGGATGAAGGTTTAGATGCAGTAATTTTTACCGGCGGCATTGGTGAAAATTCCGCTATGGTGCGTCAGCTTTCGCTTAAAAAATTAGCGCTGCTTGGCTTTGAGGTAGATCATAAGCGCAACGTTGCCGTAAGATTTGGAAAATCTGGGAAGATTACTACAGATGCTAGTCGTCCGGCAATTGTTATCCCTACTAACGAAGAGTGGGTTATTGCTCAAGACGCAGCACGTCTAACAGGATAATAACTAAACAGTTTTTTACCCAACAAGCAATTGTAAATTGAGGTTTAATTATGTCTCGTACAATAATGTTAATCCCTATTGGCACTCGAGTAGGTTTAACCAGCGTTAGTCTGGGCATAATTCGCGCCATGAAGCAAAAACGTGTACGCTTGAACGTATTTAAACCAATTGCTGAAGCAGGTTCTGGGGACGCACTAACTCACATTGTTTGCACGAAATATCATATTCCGTACATAGAACCGCTATGTATTAATTACGTAGAGTCATTGCTTGTTTCTAATAAACAAGATGTGCTGATGGAGGAGATTATCGCCCGTTACTATGATAAGACAAAAGAAGCTACAATCGTCTTGGTAGAAGGTATTGTGCCCACGCGTAAGTGCCAATTAGCGAATGTTCTGAACTATGAAATAGCTAGAATACTGAACGCAGAAATTGTTTTGGTACTAACATTAGAAGATAAGCGACCAGATCAATTAAAACAACTAATAGAATTAGCACGTTCAAGATTTAGTAGTAATCAAAACATTATAGGAGTAATCATCAATAAACTTAACGCACCAATATCTGCACACAGTAACACTACTATTGATCTCGCAGAAATTGTCAATAAAGCAGCAAATACTAGTATTAAGCAAATTGATCCGAAAATAATGTATAAAAATAGTCCTCTACCAGTACTAGGCTGTATTCCTTGGAATGTGGATTTGATTAATATCCGCGCTATTGATATCACTCGCCATCTGAGTGCGATGATTATTAATCAAGGAGATCTGAAAACCCGTTACGTTAAATACATAAAATTTTGTGCCTCCAGTCTACCTAATATGCTAGAGGATTTTCATCCTGGCTCGCTACTAGTAATATCGGCTGATCGCACTGATGTCTTAGTAGCTGTTTGTCTAGCAGCGATGAATGGCGTGGAAATAGCAGCGGTACTACTAACAAGTGGCTATCAAATAGATAAGCGTATCTATAAGTTATGCGAAAGAGCTTTCCAGACCGGATTACCGGTATTGACTGTGCAAACCAATACTTGGCAGACATCTTTAAGCCTACAAAGTTTTAGCCTAGAAATACCATTAGATGACTATAGTCGTTTGGAAAAACTACATAATTATATTGCAGGCTATATTGATGATGCTTGGATAACATCTCTTACCGAACATTCAGAACATTCGCTTCTGTTATCGCCGCCAGCCTTTCGTTATCAACTAACAGAGCGGGCACGTCAGGCTGATAAACGTATCGTACTACCTGAAGGTGATGAACCGCGTATCATTAAAGCTGCGTCTATTTGCGTTAATAGAGGTATCGCTCGCTGCGTACTACTGGGTAATGCCAGAAACATTAAGCGTATCGCTACATTGCAGGGCGTAGAATTAGGCAAAGGTATAGAAATTATTAATCCAGTGGTCGCACGTGATCAATATGTGCGACGCCTGGTTACATTACGTCATAATAAAGGAATGACTGAGGATGCAGCTCGTGAACAGCTGAAAGATAATGTAGTACTAGGTACTATGATGCTAGAGCAAAATGAAGTAGATGGTTTAGTATCAGGAGCTGTACATACTACAGCTAATACTATTCGTCCGCCACTACAACTCATCAAAACGGCTCCTGGGTATTCTTTAGTTTCCTCAGTGTTTTTTATGTTACTACCAGAACAAGTATTGGTGTATGGAGACTGCGCGATTAATCCGGATCCTACCTATGAACAACTAGCAGAAATTGCCATTCAATCCGCTGACTCCGCTGCGGCTTTCGGTATTGAACCTAGGGTAGCGATGATATCTTATTCAACAGGTAATTCTGGTGTCGGTAGCGACGTCGATAAAGTACGTAAAGCAACTTCCTTAGCACAGGAAAAACGTCCTGATCTCGTAATAGATGGTCCACTACAGTATGATGCAGCAATCATGGCTGAAGTGGCTTTGTCGAAAGCACCTAACTCGCCCGTAGCTGGCAAAGCTACGGTTTTTATTTTTCCAGATCTCAACACTGGTAACACTACCTACAAAGCAGTACAGCGCTCGGCTAACTTAATTTCTATTGGACCAGTACTACAAGGTTTACGCAAACCAGTCAATGACTTATCACGTGGGGCACTAGTAGAAGATATCATCTATACCGTAGCTTTAACAGCTATTCAATCTCAACATATGGTTAAATAATTGTTATTCAGGAAATTTATGAGAGCATGATATCTCAGTATGATTATAACTCTAACTCAATATCTTCTATTGGCAAGCAGCAGCAAGGTAAAATCTCGCCGCGATGGATAAATGCCAAAGGCTCTAGATTGTATTTAACCTTACCGTCCAACAAGCGTAGACGACACGCGCCGCAATAACCAGAACGGCACTGAAACTCAACTGGAACGAGATGCATTTCTAATGCATCTAATAGTGAGCGATTTCTACTTTCGCAAGGTATCTGGGTGTTATATTGCCGCAGCCGGATAAGTGTAATAGTCATTATTACAGCTGAAAATCACTAAAGTCGTCACTATTTACCTCAGAATTAATCTGCCCAACTAAATATGAACTAACTTCTACTTCCTGCGGAGCTACTTGAACGTTATCCGATACTAGCCAGGAGTTTATCCACGGAATAGGATTAGAACGTGTGGTAAAGGGTAAATCTAACAGTACTGCTTGCATACGTATGTTCGTGATATATTCAATATACTGACATAAAATGTCTTTATTAAGACCAATCATAGAGCCGTCGCGAAATAAATAACTAGCCCAATCTTTTTCCTGATTAGCGGCTAATAGAAAAAGCTTATAGCTATCCTGCTGACATTCAAGTGCGATATCAGCCATTTCGGGATCGTCTTTGCCTAAACGCATCAAATTGAGCATCTGCTGTGTTCCGGCAAGATGCAGCGCTTCATCACGTGCGATGAGACGGATAATTTTTGCATTTCCCTCCATAAGTTTACGTTCTGCGAAAGCGAAGGAACAAGCAAAACTTACATAGAAACGTATCGCTTCTAGCGCGTTGACACTCATCAAACATAGGTAAAGCTTTTTCTTGAGTTCATGCTTATTTACTACTACTAATTTACCATTAATATGATGATTTCCTTCGCCCAAAATATGATAATAACTAGTAAGATTAATGAGATTATCATAATAATCAGCAATATCCTTAGCACGTTTTAATATTTCTTTGTTAACTACAATATCGTCAAAAACTAATGAAGGATTATTAACAATATTACGGATTATATGTGTATAAGAACGCGAATGAATAGTTTCTGAAAACGCCCACGTCTCAACCCAAGTTTCTAATTCTGGAATTGATATCAGAGGTAGTAGCGCTACATTGGGACTGCGGCCTTGAATAGAATCAAGCAAAGTTTGATACTTCAAATTGCTAATGAAAATATGTTTTTCATGTTTCGGCAACGATTGATAATCGATCCGATCGAGAGAGATATCCACCTCTTCCGGCCGCCAAAAGAAGGATAATTGTTTTTCTATTAGTTTTTCGAAAATATCGTATTTCTGTTGGTCAAAACGTACAACATTGACTGGCTGACCTAAAAACATTGGTTCCAGTAGTTGGTTATTTTTGTTCTGAGAAAAAATGGTATAAGCCATGGTTACTCCTGTGACATGTATTACATGTACATGGATGCGGTAATTAAAACTACATCAGATCATGTTTAAATCTTGCATGCTTCGCTTTCACAATCTTCTTGTTGTGCAGCCGGCATATCTTCCTGTGTTTCTTTCGTACCATCACGGGTATTTTGGTAGTATAGTGTTTTAACACCTAATTTATAAGCTGTTAGTAAATCTTTTAGCAGCTGTTTCATTGGTACCTTCCCGTATGGAAAACGGGATGGATCGTAGTTAGTATTAGCAGATATCGACTGATCGACAAATTTCTGCATCACCCCTACTAAATGTAAGTAACCATCGTTGCCCGGCATATCCCATAGAAATTCATAGGCGTTGTGTAAGCGGACCGATTCCGGAACCACCTGACGTAAAATACCATCTTTCGATGCTTTAATGCTAACATGACCGCGTGGAGGCTCAATACCGTTGGTAGCATTAGAAATCTGCGAAGAAGTTTCAGATGGCATTAGTGCTGATAAGGTTGAGTTACGCAAACCTGATTGTTTAATATCTTCACGTAATCCTTCCCAATCATAATGTAGCGGTTCACTAACGATACGATCTAAATCTTTTTTATACGTATCTATTGGCAAGATCCCCTGAGCATAAGTGGTTTCATGAAACCACGGACAGGCACCACGCTCTCTGGCCAGATTATTAGAAGCTTTTAGTAGGTAATACTGAATTGCTTCGAAGGTACGGTGAGTTAAATTATTAGCACTACCGTCAGAGTAGCGTACACCATGTTTAGCCAGATAGTACGCATAGTTTATAACCCCCACACCTAGGGTACGACGACCTATAGCGCCGCGGTGAGCTGATGGAATAGGATAATATTGATAATCTAGTAACGCATCAAGAGCACGGACCGTAAGCATAGCAAGTTCTTCGAACTCATCCAAACTCTCAATAGCACCGAGATTTAAAGCTGATAGAGTACAAAGTGCAATTTCGCCACTTTCTTCATGGATATCGTCAATCGGTTTGGTAGGTAAAACAATCTCCAGGCATAAATTAGATTGGCGAATAGGTGCTACTGTTCTATCAAACGGGCTATGGGTATTACAATGATCTACATGTTGCACATAAATTCTTCCGGTAGAAGCACGTTCTTGCATCATCAGCGAGAATAGTTCCACCGCCTTGATGCGACGTTTTCGAATGCTAGCATCTTTTTCATACTCACAGTATAGTTGCTCGAACTCATCTTGATCAGCGAAAAATGCGTCATAAAGTCCCGGTACATCTGACGGGCTGAATAAAGTTATTTGATCATTATTGACTAGGCGTTGATACATTAATTTATTAATTTGAACGCCGTAATCCATGTAGCGAACCCGGTTTGCTTCTATACCACGGTTATTTTTCAATACAAGCATACTTTCTACTTCTAGATGCCACATAGGATAAAATAAGGTAGCTGCGCCACCTCGTACACCACCTTGTGAACAAGATTTCACAGCGCTCTGGAAATGTTTATAAAAAGGAATACAACCAGTATGAAAGGCTTCACCGCCACGAATAGGGCTACCGATAGCACGAATTCTACCGGCGTTGATGCCAATCCCAGCCCGCTGGGAGACATATTTCACAATAGCGCTAGATGTTGCATTGATGGAGTCTAGGCTATCGCCGCACTCAATTAATACGCACGAGCTAAACTGACGGGTTGGTGTTCGCACCCCAGACATAATCGGCGTTGGCAATGATATTTTAAATGTCGATACGGCATCGTAGAAACGTCTGACATAATCAAGACGGTTAGCACGTGGGTAACTAGAAAACAAACAAGCGGCTACCAGCATATACAAAAACTGGGCGCTTTCATAAATTTCTCCTGTAATCCGGTTTTGTGCTAGATATTTTCCTTCCAGTTGTTTCACCGCAGCGTAGGAGAAATTCATATCGCGCCAATGATTAATAAAACTATCCATCTTGGCGAATTCTTCGAAGCTATAGTCTTCTAGTAGATGTTGATCGTATTTACCCATTTTGACTAAACGTAACACATGATCATATAATTTTGGTGGCTCAAACTTACCATAAGCTTTTTTACGTAAGTGGAGCACAGCTAGTCGCGCTGCTAGATATTGATAATCAGGTGCTTCCCGTGAGATTAAGTCCGCGGCGGCTTTAATGATTGTTTCATGGATATCAGAAGTTTTCATTCCATCGTAAAATTGAATATGCGAACGTAATTCCACTTGAGAAACGGAAACATTATCGAGTCCCTCGGCAGCCCAATTTATGACCCGGTGGATTTTATCCAGATTTATGGTCTCTTTGCGTCCGTCGCGTTTAGTAACTAGCAGACTTTGGCTCATGCGACTTTTTACCTGTTTTTTACCTGTCTTTGTTACCCTTACTTAGTAGCCTTGGGTGCCGTGCAAAAAGAGTGCCTTGCCGACGATCAAATGACTATATATTGGGTTTTGACATTATGTAAATAACAAGATAGTGATAAATAGACTGTAATGCAAGTGAGTAATTGAGCTGTTTGGTGGAGAACCTAGAGGGATAATTGTTTATTCACATGGTAAGCTGCTATTATGTCAGCGCTTCCTGGTTATAATAAGATTGTGATCAAATTAAGAAAACAATTGGTTTGTCTTCGTAATCAAGAATAATGATATTATTTTATGCGCTGTGTATGTAGCATATAATTTATGTCTAGATTATTAGATAGTTTAAATTCATCGAGTCGAGGACTATAATGTATACCGGTAATATGCCGCTCGCATAGCGACGTTTCGTCTACCCAGTTTAGCAACTCAGAGGGCTTAATGAAATGATTAATATCGTGGGTACCGCACGGGATAAGACTTAATAAATACTCCGCGCCAAAGATAACCATCAGCCAAGCTTTACAATTTCGGTTAATAGTAGAAAAAAAAACGTCGCCTGCTGGCGATACAAGTCGAGCTGAATTATGTACAATAGAGGCAGGGTTTGGTACATGCTCTAGCATCTCCATGCAGGTAACTATGTCGTACATACCAAAGTTAGTCTGCGCATGTTGCTCAACCGTCTGCTGGATATATTTTATTTTCACACCACTATCTAATGCATGTGATCGCGCTACTTCTAGCGCAACGGCGCTCATATCTAGACCAGTTACCTTAGCACCTTCGCGTGCCATACTTTCTGCTAGAATACCGCCACCGCAACCTATATCTAAAATGTTTTTACCAAATAAGCCGCCAGCGCGGTTCAGTATATAGTCTAAGCGCAGCGGATTCATGCGGTGTAGTAGCTTTAACTCGCCGTTTAGTTTCCACCAACGGGTGGCAATCGCGTTGAATTTAGTAATTTCACTTAAGTCGACGTTTTCCTGATGCATAGAGCTATGGTTTGCTTCGTGATTCATATCAAGACACCTGAAGTGATAAATTAATTAAGGCATAAAG
>NZ_NJPO01000102.1 GCF_002855795.1 Candidatus Palibaumannia cicadellinicola | reverse complement strand
ATACAACTATCTGATGTACGACATAAACTATTTCGTCTGTTACGCCAGGCACCAGGTGTACGATTATACTCTCCAGCTATATTACAGCATATTAATCGCAAGAGTACTCATAGCATAGTAACACTTAATACCGGTCAGCAGCTTAGTGCCCAACTCATGGTGGCAGCAGACGGAACGCATTCTCAACTAGCTGTTCTATGTGGTATTCGTTGGAAAAAAAAAGATTATCAACAAATTGCTGTGATAGCAGATATTAGTACTGCGTTACATCATAACAATTATGCGTTTGAACGCTTTACTATACAAGGATCATTAGCTCTATTACCGATACAAGAAGGACGTAGCTCGCTTATATGGTGCTTACCTGCTGTAAACCAACAAGAAATATCTTATTGGAATAATAAAACATTTGGTCAGGTATTACAGAAACAATTTGGATGGCGTCTAGGACGTATAACTCATATAGGAGAGCGCCAGTACTACCGTCTACAGCTACAGATTGCTGAACGACATATTACTCATAGGTTGGCACTCATCGGAAATGCGGCGCAAACTTTACATCCTATTACTGGTCAAGGTTTTAATCTGGGTCTACGAGATGTTATGACATTAGCAGAAACTTTAGTACATGCTGTAGTACAAGGTGAAGATATCGGTGATTATGCTGTATTAGCGCGCTATCAACAACGTCGTCTGAAAGATCAACGGAAAACAGTTAGCATAACAGATGGACTAGTATCTTTATTCGCACACTATCATACATTACTAGTAACAGGACGTAATTTAGGGTTACTTACTATTGCTAATATTCCGTCGCTACGTAATTCACTTATACGACAAATACTAGGATGGGTAACTCGTTAGCTGTAAAATTAAAATTATTTATGCCAATGCAAAAATTTGATGTTGTAATCAATGGTGGGGGTATAGTAGGTTTGGCACTAGCCTGCGGGTTGCGAAGTAATAATTTGCAAATAGCAGTAATTGAACACCAAGAATGGAAATATATCTTTAATATTCATAATACAGCGCTTAGAGTATCTGCTATTAATGCCGCTAGTAGAAAGTTACTACAATATTTGCAGGTATGGAACGAAATTACTACGCAAGGTGCTAATCCTTATCGAAAAATAGAAGTTTGGGATAAAAATAGCTTTGGTCAAATAGTATTTGATGGCTGTCAACTAGGTAACCGACAGTTAGGATATATTATTCCAAATACTGTAATTCAGCAAGCGCTTTTACACCGTATGTACCAACT
>NZ_NJPO01000101.1 GCF_002855795.1 Candidatus Palibaumannia cicadellinicola | reverse complement strand
GTTGTGGATATCTACGAAAATCATCAATAATTATTTATTTCAAAGTTATAAACATGTTTTTATTTGTTAGAAATGTTAAAATATTAAATAAACTTAACTAAAATGATTTATTAGGAGATAGCTCCATGGCTAGTAGAGGCGTAAATAAAGTGATTCTAGTAGGACATTTAGGTCAGGATCCAGAAATACGCTATATGCCTAATGGTTGCGCTGTTGCTAATATAAACCTAGCTACATCTGAAAGCTGGCGGGACAAACAAACCGGTGACACTAAAGAAAAAACTGAGTGGCATCGCGTAGTGCTGTTTGGCAAACTAGCAGAAGTAACCGGTGAATACCTACGTAAAGGCGCTCAAGTCTATATAGAAGGATCTTTACAAACCCGTAAGTGGCAAGATCAAAGCGGCCAAGATCGCTATACTACTGAAATAGTAGTCAACGTTGGTGGTACTATGCAAATGTTAGGTGGCCGTCAGAGTGGTTCTACAACACGTTTAAGTGTAACACCTAATAAACCCTCTACCGTAAATGCCGTAAGCAATGAACCGCAAATTGACTTTGATGATGATATTCCCTTTTAAAACAATAATAATTTATTATTGATAAAAAAATGTTGCCGGGAGGAACAAAATAAAATACGTTATATCATAACAATAAATTGTTGCGAGTATTTATATGTTGTACTTTTCTTCTCAAGAAAACTCTTATTTAGGTCAGGTAATACTTATTGCTGCCGGTTTAACACGTATGTTACTAGCGCTTACGGTTTTACTGCTACTATGGAAAGCAATAATTTGGTCATCAATGTTGCCATGATACGATTACATAACTTGCTGACCGGATATAAAGATAAAAGTATAGGCAAACCGGTGAGCGGTATATTTGAACGCGGTAGCATGACTGCTATTATTGGCGTTAATGGCAGTGGTAAATCTACTTTACTGAAAACGATCGCTGGCCTGTTACCTCCGGTGGGAGGTAAAATTGATTTCGGGGCGGAAGAAAGCCGCCCGTACATCAGTTATTTACCGCAGCAAATAGATATAGATCGTCAATTTCCGCTTAAAGTTTTTGAAGTCGTATCAATTGGTTGTTGGCCAGCTACGAGCCTACTACGTAGTATTAACGCTCACCAGCAAACTATGATCTGGCAGGCTTTAATACTAGTAGGATTAGATCATATAGCACACTGTACTATCTGCTCCCTATCGAACGGGCAGTTTCAGCGTATGTTATTTGCAAGGCTACTGGTGCAACAAGCGCCGATTATTTTGCTAGATGAACCTTTTACCGCTATTGATCAACCTACTTGTAATCTACTTATAACGTTTATTCATCAACTACATAAACAGGGGTCTACTATTATAGTTGTGCTACACGATAACATACTAGTTGCAAATCATTTTCCCCAAACTCTGCTGTTATCACGATCTAATTATGCATGGGGACCTTCTACTGAGATACTCATGAAGTTCCAGAACTGTACAGTACCAGAGGGTTGAATGATGATTCATCTACTCTTTGACCCTTTTATTTCCTATGGTTTTATGCGCCGCGCACTAGTTGCTTGCTTAGCTTTATCCTTCAGTACTACTCCGTTAGGAGTTTTTCTTTTACTACGTCGTATGAGTTTAGTAGGGGATGCATTATCTCATGCTATTTTACCAGGTGTAGCAATAGGTTATCTAGTCTATGGTATGTCCCGGGCAGCGATGGGAATCGGCGGGTTTATTGCTGGTGTAGTAGTAGCCGTGCTATCTGGTTGGGTTAGCACCATGACTTCATTGAAAGAGGATGCTAGCTTCGCGGGATTTTATCTG
Source organism: Candidatus Palibaumannia cicadellinicola (assembly GCF_002855795.1). Taxonomy (GTDB): domain Bacteria; phylum Pseudomonadota; class Gammaproteobacteria; order Enterobacterales; family Enterobacteriaceae; genus Baumannia; species Baumannia cicadellinicola_C. The sequence continues at coordinate 614 of NZ_NJPO01000101.1, read as the reverse complement.
GGATCACTTGCTTTAGGTGTAATATTAATATCATTACGAGGTTCTAGTATAGATTTACAGCATCTGTTATTTGGTTCTATTCTTAGTGTAGATACTAGCGCTATCTACTTGATTGGTATCATTACCAGTATTACTTTTCTTACTCTAGCTTTGCTCTATCGCGCGCTAGTAGTAGAATCATTTGATGCTACCTTTTTACGAGTCAATTCTTCTATATTTCCGTGCTTAATTCAGTCCTTATTTTTAGCGTTAGTAGTACTGAACTTAGTAATAGGTTTTCAAATGCTTGGTACCATGATGTCTGTAGGTATGATGATATTGCCAGCCATAGCTGCATCCTGCTGGACTAATTGGTTACCATACATGTTTTTTTTAGCAACGATCATTGGATTAGTTTGCTCATGGTGCGGGCTGAGCTGGTCTTTCTATAGCTATATTCCAGCTGGACCTACGATCGTATTAATAGCTAGTATCGTCTTTTTGTTCTCTGTGTTAGTTGGACCACGTGGCGGAAAAGTGCGGCTTTTCCGCCGGCGCCGGCATAATGTTATGGTCAGCAAGGACAACAAATGAAAAGGTTATTTAGTTCATTTGCTCTCAGCATAATTATGCTC
>NZ_NJPO01000100.1 GCF_002855795.1 Candidatus Palibaumannia cicadellinicola | reverse complement strand
TAAATATTTAATAACTTGATCGCTAATAAATTATGCGAAATAAGTAACTTACATTCATTAATAATATCTACAGCGGGAATTTGTTCAGCTACTACTAGAGTAATATCTCTGCTGGTTGTAGGAAATGGAGAAAGATAAGTAGCTTTAGGAATTTTACGCTTAGTAATTTTTTCCCATAGTAGTTCGAATAGTAACGTACTATTCTTTAAATTCAGTTGTTCTTTTAACTTAGGATGAAGAACTCCAATCCATCCTATTATTTCATGGTTCAGATAAATTGCGGCACTTTGACCAGGATGTAATATCCTGTTTTCTTTTGCTTTAAATTCAAAATCATCGATGTGACCAGTCAGTTCAAGTATTGCCTCAATATCACCTTTAACATCATAAAAATCAACTAAGTGAGATTTTTGATCCCAATGCTCATCGAAACGTAATCCAGTAATAGCTCCAGCTAGTAGTAAATCTTGACGAATACCTTGATCGGCTTTATCATCAGGAATAAAGCATAATCCACTTTCAAAAAAGTGGAGATTTTTCTGCTGACGGTTTTGATTATAAACAATTGCACTTAAAATCCCTGGAAAAAGTGATAGCCGCATAGCAGACATTTCCGGAGAAATATAGTTTTGTAATACTAACATATTTTGTCCAGGTAGTAATAACTCTTGTATTTTAGGATCAACAAAACTATAGGTTATAATTTCTTGATATCCACGATCTACTAGTAATATTTTTACTCGCTCTAATGGTAATACTGTTTCTTTATTACGCATCATAAGATGCTTAATTAATAATTTAGATTGTATCGAAATATTAGGTATCTTATGGTAACCATATACCCGTATTACTTCTTTAATTAAATTTTCTTCAATTTCTATGTCAAAACGCCAACTAGGTATTAAAGTTTGCCAACCATCAGCTGTACTAATAGTTGTACATCCTATTCGTACTAAAATATCATGTATCACATTATCTGGTATTACATGTCCAATTAAACGAACCAGTTTTTTCCGATGTAGGGTGATGGTAGCTTGTTTAGGCAAGTCTCTTAAATTAGTAATATTAATTATTGGACCAGGCTGTCCACCACAAATGTTTAGTATTAATGCTGTCGTACGCTCAATTACTTGTGGTGGGAGCTCTGGATCAACACCACGCTCGTAGCGAATTGAAGCTTCAGTATGTAAACCATAGCTATGTGCGCGACCTTTTATTGCTAAAGGATTAAAAAAAGCACATTCTAAAAAAATATTACGGCTAGTTAGTTGAATACTAGATTCTATGCCTCCTAAAATACCTGCTATAGATAAAATTTTACTTTCATCAGCAATTATTAGAGTATTTGATGTCAGAGTTACTTCACGTCCATTCAGTAATATCAGTTTTTCTCCTTGCTGTGCTTGTCTGACAATGATACTACCATTGATACTTTTTATATCAAAAGCATGCATAGGTTGCCCAAATTCAAGTAAAATATAATTAGTTATATCTACAATAACATTTACTGATGATATACCACTGCAGCGTAATCTTTCTTTTATCCATATAGGAGTAATAACTCTCGCATTTATATTTTTAATGACTCTACCT
>NZ_NJPO01000099.1 GCF_002855795.1 Candidatus Palibaumannia cicadellinicola | reverse complement strand
CTACTCTCACTGGTAAATTATGCCAACTTGCTATCAAAGAATTACGGTATGAAACTGGAGAAAAACAGTATAAATTTATTGCGGTGCGGCTACCATATGGAAAACAGAAAGACGAAGCAGACTGTAATGATGTAATTACCTTCATCCAGCCTGACGATATAATTATAATAAATATTCAAAATGCCATTCAAGCTAGTGAAGCAACGTTACGTCACGCAGGTTTAACCTTGAGTGATTTTGTCAAGGGCAATGAAAAAGCGCGTGAGCGCATGAAAATACAATATAGTATTGCCGGCATGACTGCTGGATTGGTTGTTGGTACAAATAATGCAGCAGAGGCTATTACTGGCTTTTTCACGAAATATGGTGATGGCGGTACTGATCTTAACCCTTTGTTCCGGCTTAATAAACGTCAAGTAACAGCTTTGTTACAGTACTTTGGTTGTCCAGAACATCTGTATGTTAAAGCACCAACGGCTGATTTAGAAGACGAACGTCCAGCTTTGCCTGATGAATTAGTTCTAGGGGTAACCTATGCGCAAATAGATGATTATTTAGAAGGGAAAACTATCGATGTAGAAGCAGTACTAATAATTGAAGACTGGTATCAGCGAACTCAACATAAACGTAATCTACCTATTACTATTTTCGATAATTTTTGGCGCTAACCTAATAGATTTCTATATTTAGTTAGCAACTAATGGTTTGATAATGTTACTAACATAATATCAATAAATGTAGCATTATAATCATGAATGAACCCATTGTCCTAAACTAACCCGCTCATTGTCGCCATAATCCCGTACAGTAGTTATATGAATGAACCCAGCTTGGGCTAGTAATGCCCGTACTTCTGCTCCTTGTTGCCAACCATGTTCTAGTACTAACCAGCCGCGGTACTGTAAATATTTACCTGAGTCACGGCAGATTGCTGCAATATCTGCTATGCCATGATTGTCAGCAACCAACGCGCTTTTAGGTTCGAAATATATATCTCCCTGATTTAAATGTGAGTCATCAGCATCAATATAGGGTGGATTACTAACAATTAGGCTATAGCGTGTGGCCTGGAATCGCAATGGTTTAAACCAGTTTCCACACAGAAATAGCACGTTTGTTACGCCTAAGCTTACGGCATTATCGTAAGCTAAAGTAATTGCACCTAGATTAATATCTACTCCTGTTAAACGCCAACTGGGTCGTTCCGACGCTAGCGCGAGCATAATAGCACCGGTTCCAGTGCCTAGATCAAGTACTTCAGCTTTAGTTGGTAACATTAGATATAGAGCCTGCTCTACTAAACATTCCGTATCAGGCCTAGGAATTATGGTATCGGTAGATACTCGTAGAGGTAATGACCAAAACTCCCACTCACCGGTTATATAAGCTAGAGGCTCACCTCGTACTCTACGCTTTAATAAATTCTCTAGCTGCGTACAATGAGCCTCATCTAATAAAGTATCTCCGAATGCTAATAGACGGGCTCGTCCTATGCCAGCTACTTGCCCTAGCAACATTTCGGCATCAAGTCTGGGATTTGGTGACGCAGTCAGTCGGTCACTTGCCTGCACAAGCCATTGCTGCCAAGTCATAATGTTATCTCAGATAGCGCAGCGAGCTGATTAGCTTGATGTTCCTGCATAATGGGCTGCAGTAATAGCTCTAGCTTGCCTTCTATCACCTCATCTAGCCGATAGATAGTTAAACCAATCCGGTGATCTGTAATACGTCCTTGCGGAAAGTTATAAGTACGGATCCTATCAGAACGATAACCGCTACCAAGCAAATTACGGCGGATGTCTGACTCTTCTTGTTGCCGACACTGTGCCTCTACTGCGCGTAAGCGTGCGTCTAGCACCGCTAAAGCTTTAGCTTTATTTTTATGCTGAGAACGCTCATCCTGGCACTCTACAACTAACCCAGTTGGCAAATGTGTAATGCGAATAGCAGATTCGGTCGTATTTACGTGCTGTCCCCCAGCACCTGACGAACGAAAAGTGTCAATACGTAGATCGTCAATATTGATTTCAGGTAGTTCAGCCTTTAAAATCTCCGGCATTACTGCTACCGTACAAGAAGAAGTATGGATACGTCCCTGGGATTCAGTTTCTGGTACGCGTTGTACACGGTGACCGCCAGATTCGAATTTCAGCTGACCATAAGCGTTTTGATGAGAGATTTTCACGATAATTTCTTTATAGCCCCCGTGCTGACCGTAACTGGCGCTGACTATTTCTACTTTCCAACGGCGTATTTCAGCGTAACGACTATACATACGAAATAAATCACCAGCGAATAATGCTGCTTCATCTCCGCCTGTACCGGCGCGTACTTCCAGAAAACACCCCCGTTCATCGTTTGGATCTTTTGGTAATAGCAAAACCTGTAACTGTTGTTCTAGTGGTACTAGGAATGTATGTAACTCATTTAGTTCTTCTTGTGCCATTTCACGCATTTCATCGTCTTCAAGCATCTGCCAGATTGTGTCGATATTTTCTTGCACCTGCTGCCAACGTTGGAAACAGGAGGTAATATTAGCTAGTTGCGCATACTCTTTGGATAAGACACGAAAACGTTCCCTATCGGTAACTATTTCCGGGTTACCTAGTAGTCTTTCCACTTCGTCATAACGCTCTTGCAACGCTTTTAACTTGGTAATTATAGAATATTTCATACCTAGTTGTTTATTTGATTAATATTGAGTGCGCTAAACTAAAATAAAAGTAGATACGATTTGCATGCACTAATTAACTATTAAGATGATATTAACCATAACCCTATCATAAATAAAAAGTAGCTTAGCTTATAGAGAATGAAAG
>NZ_NJPO01000098.1 GCF_002855795.1 Candidatus Palibaumannia cicadellinicola | reverse complement strand
ATGGACCCCACTGCAATTTAGCCTATGTTGACTTTCACTATGGAGATGGAGATCTTGACTGTGTCTCATTTTCTTTTCAGTCACCTTTTGTTCTAAGGGGGATGATCCCTGTGCACTGACTAAAGATTTTAAACCTGACATCAATCTACCCAAAATATTACGAATGGGTGCATCGCTCACAGTTGTGTTTTCTCTTATGACTCGCTGATTTGGTATCATTAAAGTAGCTAGAGCAGGTTGCTCTGAACGTTTTCGTTCAGCGTTTAACTCCTCAGCTGAGTGCATCTTTTCCGCACTATATAGTTGCGGTAGCAAATAGCTTAGTGTTGTTGCTTCTTCACCTTTGCGTATTCGGAGAACGACATAATGCGGAGTTTGCATTTGATCATTAGGCACGATAATCGCGCGCACTCCACCTTGGCGTTTCTCTATAGCATTAACGGCGGCGCGCTTTTCATTCAGCAAATAAGATGCGATAGGTACCGGTACGATAGCGTGTACTTCATGAGTATTTTCTTTCAGCGTTTCCTCTTCAATTATACGTAGGATAGAAAGAGACAATGATTTGTTCTCACGAAGAGTACCAGTACCCCCGCAGCGGGGACATATGTGATGACTAGATTCACCTAACGATGAACTAAGGCGCTGGCGAGAAAGCTCCAACAAACCAAAGCGGGATATCCGTCCCATTTGAATACGGGCACGATCCTGACGTACTGTTTCACGCAGGCAATTTTCTACCTCGCGTTGATGACGCGTCTTTATCATATCGATAAAGTCTATGACTATTAAACCTCCAAGATCTCGCAAGCGTAACTGACGAGCAATTTCATTTGCTGCTTCTAGGTTAGTATTAAAGGCAGTCTCTTCAATATCGCCGCCGCGGGTTGAACGCGCTGAGTTAATATCGATTGCTGTTAGCGCCTCAGTAGTATCGATGACAATAGAACCACCCGAAGGTAAACGTACCTCACGTTGGAAGGCTGACTCAATCTGAGATTCTATCTGGTAGTAACTAAACAGCGGAATTTCGCCACTATAGAGTTTTATTTTGTTGGTGAAATCAGGACGACCTAACAATGTAATATGTTCTTTGGCTAAATCTAAAATGTTTGGGTTATCTATCAGAATTTCACCAATGTCAGGTTTTAGATAATCACGGAACGCACGTACAATAACATTACTTTCTTGATAAATCAAAAATGGCGCGGGACGACTCTCAGCTGCTTTCTGAATTGCCTGCCAGTGCTTAAGACGGAAGGAGAGATCCCACTGTAGCGCTTCCGCTGACTTACCGATGCCTGCTGTACGAACTATCAGTCCCATACCTTCTGGTAGTTCTAACAATGATAAAGCTTCTTTTAGCTCAGTGCGATCTTCTCCTTCGATACGACGCGAAATTCCTCCTGCTCGAGGGTTATTCGGCATCAAAACAAGATAGCTACCAGCTAGACTAATAAAAGTAGTAAGTGCAGCGCCTTTATTACCTCTCTCTTCTTTATCTACCTGTACAATAATTTCTTGCCCTTCACGCAGCACGTCCTTAATATTTATCCTACTATTCGAAGAATTAGGAAAATATTCACTAGCAATTTCTTTAAAAGGCAGGAAACCATGGCGCTCAGCACCATGATCGACAAATGCTGCTTCAAGACTTTGTTCTATACGGGTAATTATACCCTTATATATGTTGGCTTTTTTCTGTTCATGCCCCAAGCTTTCAATATCTAAATCATAGAGTCTTTGCCCATCTACTAAGGCTACACGCAACTCTTCTTGTTGAGTTGCATTAATTAACATTCTTTTCATCATAACTTACTCATGTTTTATGCATTAGCATCAGAGCTGCTGGCAACAAATAACAGCATAGCCGTGTAATTACCGACTGTTTTACTCCGTAACTTGATACAAAGCCATCAACCTTACGGTTGTTACTTGCTAAGTGGAGCATAATTTCGGTAGCCTGTTTTTGTTATAACGGAAAAACATCGCATTTACAGAGGTGGAATTGCGTCTTATTATGACTACTGATTCCTTTTGCCAGCCCAGCAGCAATCTGCTGCTAGCTCTAACTACTAGATTAACCATTACGTCTTACGCTATTGCTGCGTTTCGGTTTTATTAAGTCAAGGATTAAGCAAATTCAACTATTCCTCAATGACACGTTTCATACGGGCAAACGTGGAAAGTAAAAGCATTATTTCATTGCTGACACGTACATAGCAAGACGACTTTAGCTATTAGCGATCAGATACTATTTTTCTTTCCGGTCCAGTGTGTAGAGTTCTTCACGATCATATTGATGAGATAGAAAAATTTGTTATTGTTACCAACATAATACTGTTAATAAGATAATAAAGGTAGCATTATGGTTACAGCTTATTTCAAATTCAGCACTATAAAAAAAAATAATTATCAGACACATATAGTTACTATAGCTATGCATGAATCTGGTCAAAGAATAGATAATTTCTTACGCACTCAACTCAAAGGAGTACCTAAGAGCCTTATTTATCGTCTCGTACGTCAAGGACAAGTACGGGTTAACAAAAATAAAATCAAACCGAAATACAAACTCCAAAGCGGCGATGAGCTACGTATTCCTCCAGTGTGGAAAGTAGATAATAAGCCTTTGTCTCCTCAACTAGGAAAAGTAGCTGTCTTAACTAAAGCTATTCTGTATGAAGACGATCATCTTTTGATCTTGAATAAGCCAGCAGGAACTGCAGTACACAGTGGTTCTAGACTTAGCTTCGGTGTCATAGAAGGACTTCGTGCACTATGGCCTAATGCTCACTTTTTAGAACTAGTGCATCGACTAGACCGGGATACTTCTGGTGTTTTACTAGTAGCCAAAAAACGTTCAGCCTTACGTTTTATGCATGAGCAATTGCGAATGAAAAGCATCAAAAAAGATTACTTGGCATTAGTGCGTGGCCAGTGGCCATCTCATACTCAATCAGTATCAGCGCCGTTGATAAAAAATATTTTAGCTAGCGGTGAACGCATTGTGCGAGTCAGCAGTGACGGTAAATGGTCAAAGACTGGCTTTAAAGTAGAAGAACGCTTCACATTAGCTACCCTGGTTAAGGTTAGCCCAGTGACCGGACGTACCCACCAAATACGTGTACATAGCCAGTATGCAGGGCATCCTATTGCGTTTGATGATCGTTATGGTGATCGCAATTTCGATCAAACACTCAAAAGCTGTGGCCTAAATAGGCTTTTCTTGCATGCTGTTGCGCTAAGCTTTAAACATCCCGCTAGCGGTGAAACATTACGTATTGAAGCTCCATTGGATGAGTCATTACGTAACTGTTTACTTTATCTGCGTACTTACCATAAATCTAAACAATAACTATCGTTAGATATGGTCTGTATAGTACAAACTAATGTGCCTTGATATATATACATATTAAATAATGATCC
>NZ_NJPO01000097.1 GCF_002855795.1 Candidatus Palibaumannia cicadellinicola | reverse complement strand
TTTTTTTTAAAAGTATATAATTAAATTAATTTACATTAATTATCACATAAAGATGATGATATCAATAACTAATCATGCTCAAAAGTATTTAGCAAACTTACTAAAGAAAAAACCAACAGGAACACAAATACGTATATTTGTTATAAATGCAGGTAACTATAATGCAGAATGTGAAATGTCTTATTATTTACCTAATAATCTGGAAAATAATTATTTGAAATTAAAATTTCATGAATTTTATGTTTATATTGATAAGTATAGTGTACCTTTTTTAAAAAATGCTGAAATTGATTTAATAATGAATGAATTAGATACTCAGCTTACGTTTAAAGCTCCTTATATTACACTTCCTCAAATAGATAATAATTCTTCACTAGAAGAATGTATTCAACATGTACTTTTATGTAATATAAATCCACAACTTGCAAATCATGGTGGAAAAATTACATTAATAGAAATTACTAAAGATATGTTTGCTATTTTAGAATTTTCAGGTGGATGTAATGGTTGTTCTATGGTAAATCATACTTTAAAAGAAAGCATAGAAAAAACACTACGACAAATGTTTCCAATACTACAGGGTGTACGAGATATGACTGAACATAATCGAGGAGAACATTCTTACTATTGATACTTACTACTAATAAAAACAACTTAGAAAAAACATATTTATATTAATAACTATAACAAATAGTTATTAATTATAACCATGAATATTAATATATTTAACAGAGTATTAAATATGAAATATACTTTACCTATTTTATCATATAAATTTAATGCATTTGAACCATTTATTGATCAACAAACAATGGAAATTCATTATACTAAACATCATCAAACTTATATTAATAATGCAAATCAAGCATTAGAAAATTTACCTGAATTAGCTAATATGTCAGTTGATCAATTAATTCAACATTTAGATCTGATACCAAATCATAAACAAACTATATTACGAAATAATGCTGGTGGACATGCAAATCATTCTTTATTCTGGAAAGGATTAAAGTTAAACACTACTCTTAAAGGCAAATTAAAAATTGCGATTGAACGTGATTTTAATGATATAAATACGTTTCAAAATTATTTTGAACAAACTGCTATGGCTTGTTTTGGTTCAGGTTGGGTTTGGTTAGTTAACCAAGATAGTAAATTAGTTATCGTTTCAACATCTAATCAAGATAATCCATTAATGGGTAATAAATTTACTAAAACTTCAGGTTTTCCCATATTTAATCTTGATCTTTGGGAACATGCTTATTATCTAAAGTATCAGAATCGTCGTTTTGATTATGTCAAATCATTTTGGAATGTAATTAATTGGGATGAAGCTGCTATTCGTTTTAATTTAATTTCATAAAAATTAATAGTTTAAAACTACTCGTTAATAATTGAGCTAGTAACTACA
>NZ_NJPO01000096.1 GCF_002855795.1 Candidatus Palibaumannia cicadellinicola | reverse complement strand
CAATAAAAACCAGAAAGACACAATCAATTTCTACCAAAAAAATCAGGCTATGATAAAAAATATACACAATATGGTACTAGAAGAACAGGCGTTTGAAACACTGCTTATTAATGCTACAGTCACAGAAAAAGAGACATGTTTTACGGATTTTATGCATCAGTTTAACGCTACCTGAAAGCTTTTATTTTAATTTGGGAAGCACAGATATAGTACTTAGCTTCCTCTTCAGAAAGCTTGTCACCACGGGATGACAGGCTTTTTTGTTTGTATAAGTCTTTTATCTAGCTTAAAATCAATAGAATAGATTGACAGCTAACGAATATTAAATATCGTATAGAATATAGCATGAACAACCTAGATGACATTCAGCAATGTGTGAGAGGATAATATAAGCACATGCTATTATCTTAATATCTGATGTCAAACTCAGAATCCAGAATATAAAGAGTTTTTTTCGAGGAGAAAAAAATGTCATATAGTGGTGAACATACTCCATACCAACTCAATATGGCCTTGGTGCCTATGGTAGTTGAGCGTCATTTACGCGGAGAGCGTTCATACGACATCTTTTCGCGATTGTTGAAAGAACGTATTATCTTCATGACCGGTAAGGTTGAAGACTATATGGCCAATTTGATTGTGGCACAGATGATTTTTCTCGAAGCAGAAAACCCGGAAAAAGATATTTATCTATACATTAACTCCCCTGGTGGAGTTATTACATCTGGGATGTCTATTTACGATACAATGCAATTCATTAAACCAGATGTAAGCACTTTTTGTATGGGTCAGGCAGCTTCGATGGGTGCTTTCTTACTTGCAGCTGGTGCCAAAGGCAAGCGTTTTTGCTTACCTAATGCACGGATCATGATTCATCAGCCTATGGGTGGCTTCCAGGGTCAGGCGACTGATATTGAGATCCACGCTCAAGAGATTATCAAGGTCAAAGCACGGATGAACGAGTTAATGGCAAAACATGTCGGACAGGCTCTCCAAGTGATCGAACAAGACACAGAGCGCGATAGGTTTCTCTCTGCGAATGAAGCGGTAGACTATGGACTAGTTGATTCCGTTTTGAGCCAGCGTATGTAACAAATACCATCATAATAAGACAGTAATATATTCTAAGGCTAAGGAAGGTATATTTCCTCCTACGACACGACCTATTTTGAATTCAGCCGTAACGATTTAGCTATTACTCACTTATACTTACTTAATGGGCGGAACAAAAAAAAATAAAGAGGTTTACTGATGACAGATAAGCGCAAAGACAGTTCAAAAAAGCGAATTTATTGCTCTTTCTGCGGCAAAAACCAACAGGAAGTACGGAAACTAATTGCTGGGCCATCGGTTTATATCTGCGATGAATGTGTTAATTTCTGCCATGATATTATCCTGGAAGAGATCAATCTCCGGGACAAAATTAATCTCCGGGACACAATTAATCTACTAGAAGAGATCAATCTCCGGGAAGAGATCAATCTCCGGGAAGAGATCAAGGAAGTAGCGCAACATCGGGAACTCAACGTACTACCTACGCCCCATGAAATCTGTAATCACCTGAATGATTATGTGATTGGTCAGGAGAAAGCAAAAAAAGTTTTAGCGGTTGCTGTGTATAATCACTACAAACGCTTACGTAATCGCGATACTACCAACGGTATTGAGCTAGGAAAAAGCAATATTTTACTAATTGGACCTACAGGTAGTGGTAAAACGCTACTAGCTAATACACTAGCACGTTTTTTACACGTACCGTTCACTATGGCTGATGCAACTACCCTAACCGAAGCAGGGTATGTTGGTGAAGATGTAGAAAATATTATACAGAAACTACTACAAAAATGTGATTACGATGTGCAACAAGCGCAACGTGGCATAGTTTATATTGATGAAATAGACAAAATTTCCCGTAAGTCAGAGAATCCCTCTATAACCCGTGATGTCTCAGGTGAGGGGGTGCAGCAGGCATTACTAAAACTAATTGAAGGCACTATTGCTGCGGTTCCACCACAGGGGGGGCGAAAACATCCTCAGCAGGAGTTTTTACAGATAGATACATCACAGATTCTTTTTATCTGCGGTGGTGCTTTCGCAGGACTAGATAAAGTTATAAAACAACGTACTAAAACGAACCACAGTATTGGCTTTAGCGCTACAATTAAAGTTAGCTCGGAAAAATTAACTGAAAGTCAGTTACTTGTTCAAGTAGAACCGGAGGATCTAGTGAAATTTGGCCTGATTCCCGAGTTCATCGGTCGTCTACCGATTATTGCGACGTTGAATGAATTAAGCGAAGAAGCATTAATTAAGATATTGCGTGAACCAAAGAACGCGCTGACTAAGCAATACCAGGCACTGTTCAATCTGGAAGGAGTTGAACTAGAATTTAGTGAAGAAGCACTGACCGCAATAGCTAAAAAAGCCATGGCGCGAAAGACAGGTGCCCGCGGATTACGTTCTATCGTAGAAGGAGTACTATTAGAAACTATGTATCAATTGCCGTCTCAAGAAAGTGTGGCAAAAGTAGTTATTGATGAAACAGTCATCGCTGGTCAGGCTGAGCCATTACTGATTTACGGTAAACACGAAGCTCAGCAGGCTTCTTGCGAATGAGTTGAATGTAAGCCATTCGACCCCATATACTCAAATACCTATAGATTAAAACTGGCAAAAGCCTAGTGTTGCGTGTCCTATAAACCTGGCGGAAGCTAAACGAAGAGAAAGTTCTATGAATGCGAATACTGAGCGTTCCGAACGCATGGAAATCCCCGTATTGCCTTTGCGCGATGTGGTGGTCTATCCGCACATGGTCATCCCACTGTTTGTCGGCCGAGAAAAATCTATTAGGTGTCTTGAGGCCGCTATGGATAATGACAAAAAAATAATGTTAGTGGCACAGAAAGAAGCTTTAACTGACGAACCAAACACTAACGATCTATTTTCGATCGGAACCGTATCATCTATTCTGCAAATGCTCAAATTACCTGATGGTACAGTAAAAGTTCTAGTAGAAGGGTTAACGCGCGCTCGGATCATAAAACTAGCTGATAGCGGCGATCATTTTACTGCTGAGGCCGATTATTTTGACATACCAGAATTAGACGAGCGCGAGCAGGAAGTACTCGTCCGTACGGCGATTAATCAATTCGAAGGTTATATCAAATTAAATAAAAAAATTCCGCCAGAAGTTCTTACTTCGCTGAACAGCATCGAAGATGCTGCCCGGTTAGCCGATACTATCGCGGCTCACATGCCGCTTAAACTAGCTGATAAACAGTCGGTACTAGAAATGACCGACGTATCTGAGCGGCTTGAATACTTGATGGCGATGATGGAGTCAGAAATAGATTTATTGCAGGTTGAAAAACGTATTCGCAATCGTGTTAAGAAACAGATGGAGAAAAGTCAACGAGAATATTATCTAAATGAACAGATGAAAGCTATTCAGAAAGAGTTGGGAGAGATGGATGACGCACCAGACGAACATGAAGTTCTAAGACGCAAGATAGAAGCTGCTAAAATGCCGCAGGAAGCACGGGACAAAACTGAAGCCGAGCTGCAAAAACTAAAGATGATGTCCCCTATGTCTGCTGAAGCTACTGTAGTCCGCGGTTATATCGATTGGATGCTATCAGTCCCATGGCATGCCCGTAGTAAAGTAAAAAAAGACCTTGTTAAGGCGCAGGCCATTCTTGATAAAGATCACTATGGGCTAAATAGAGTAAAAGAGCGCATTTTAGAATACCTGGCGGTGCAGAGCCGTATAAGTAAAATTAAAGGTCCAATCCTATGCTTAGTAGGACCACCGGGGGTAGGAAAAACATCTCTTGGTCAATCGATTGCTAAGTCCACAGGTCGTAAATATGTTAGAATGGCGCTAGGTGGAGTACGAGATGAAGCTGAGATACGCGGTCATCGCCGGACTTATATCGGTTCTATGCCAGGAAAACTCATTCAGAAGATTGCTAGAATAGGGGTGAAAAACCCGTTGTTTCTGCTTGATGAAATTGACAAAATGTCGTCAGATATGCGAGGTGATCCAGCTTCCGCTTTACTGGAAGTTTTAGATCCTGAACAGAATATGACTTTTAATGACCATTATTTAGAAGTAGATTATGATCTTTCTGATGTCATGTTTGTAGCTACTTCCAACTCGATGAATATTCCTACCCCGCTGCTCGATCGAATGGAAGTTATCCGATTGTCAGGATATACCGAAGATGAAAAGCTAAACATTGCGCGTCAGCATCTATTGGCTAAACAGTTAGAACGCAACGCCTTGAAAACAGGAGAACTGACAATAGAAGACAGCGCGCTAATTAGTATAATCCGTTATTATACCCGCGAAGCCGGGGTTCGTCATCTAGAACGTGAAATGTCTAAACTATGTCGTAAGACTGTCAAAACGTTACTTATGAATAATAGTATTAAACATATTACGATTAATACTGATAATTTAAAAGACTTTTTAGGCGTGCAACGTTTTGACTATGGGCGGGCGGAAGGAGAGAATAGGATTGGACAAGTCACAGGTTTAGCATGGACTGAAGTAGGCGGAGAGCTGCTAACTATTGAAACCGCCTGCGTTCCTGGTAAAGGCAAACTAACCTATACTGGTTCACTGGGTGAAGTAATGCAAGAATCGATCCAGGCTGCGCTTACTGTTGTACGCGCGCGCGCAGATAAACTAGGCATCCATCAAGATTTTTATGAAAAAAGTGATATCCATGTTCATGTTCCGGAAGGAGCTACACCAAAAGATGGTCCTAGTGCTGGAATAGCTATGTGTACAGCACTGGTATCATGTCTGACCGGTAATCCGGTGAAAGCCAATGTAGCAATGACCGGAGAGATCACACTCCGCGGTCAAGTATTGCCAATAGGTGGGCTAAAAGAAAAACTACTTGCTGCCCATCGCGGGGGCATTAAAACTGTATTGATCCCTTACGAAAATAAACGAGATATCGAAGATATGCCAACTATTGTTATTCATGATCTGAATATTGAACTAGTACAGCGTATTGACGAAGTACTTACCTTTGCATTGCAAAAAACTCCGTTTAGCTTAGCATGAATGAAGCTACGGAATACAAACTATTAAGTTCAGGAAACATAAATTGGGGTTCATCCGACTTACTTGACTCGCTATTCTTCATAGGCTTCTAAGCTTACCTTACATGCCTTTTG
>NZ_NJPO01000095.1 GCF_002855795.1 Candidatus Palibaumannia cicadellinicola | reverse complement strand
TTTTGCTTCCCTGACAATGGCACGTTCGCAAATTTCAAGATCTGACAAGGCTAATTCAGTATTAATTATATCAATATCCGAGGCAGGATTTATTTTGCCTTCTATATGAATTATATTGTTATGTTCAAAACAACGTACGACATGACCGATTACTTCTACTTCACGAATCTTAGTTAGAAACTGATTACCTAGACCTTCGCCTTTGGATGCTCCTTTGACCAAACCTGCAGTATCTACAAACGTTATCGTGGTAGGAATAACGCGCTGTGGTTTGATAATTGCCGCAAGCAGATCTAGTCGTGGATCTGGCACAGACAACAGACCTATATTGGGCTCAATAGTACAGAATAGAAAATTTGCTGCGGCAATACTAGATTTGGTCAGTGCATTAAATAGCGTTGATTTGCCAACATTAGGCAATCCTATCAGACCGCATTTTAACCCCATAATATTCCTTTTCTTACTTTATTTCTCTTATTTTTTTATATTATATCAGCGGTATGAGTATGCAGCTGGTGCATCGCTTTTACAGCATTTTCCTGAATCAAAATGCTAGTACAACACACCGACTTATTGATTGCGTTTTGAATTAGCTGTTGTTCCGTTACTGACGGGGTATCTAAAACGAACCTTACTACTTCATTTTTATCACCTGGGTGGCCAATACCAATGCGTAACCGGTAAAAATTGGGGTTATTACCCAATCTATGAATAATATCTTTTAATCCATTGTGACCGCCGTGACCGCCTTGATATTTAAGGCGAGCATAACCAGGAGAAATATTTAGCTCGTCGTGCGCAATTAAAATTTCTTCTGGTGCGATGTGATAAAATGTAGCCATTGCGGCTACAGCTTTACCATTATCGTTCATGAATGTGGTTGGCACCAGCAATCGTACAGATTTTTCACCAACATTTAAGTGTGCAGTATAGCCAAAAAAATTTCTTTTTTCTTTCAAAGACTGATTATTTTTATTAGCTAGCTGATTGACATACCAGGCGCCCACGTTGTGGCGTGTAGTTAGATATTTCTGCCCTGGATTAGCAAGGCCTACAATGAGTTTGATTGTCACGTTTTTAGTTTGATTAAGCTTAAGCTATTTGGGGTTGAAAATCATTGGTTATTTATCTCACTACTGGGGATGAGCATTAATGCTCAAACATTGCAGAAATTGATTCTTCATTACTAATTCTACGAATAGCTTCTGCTAGCATGCTGGATAAAGTAAGAGTACGGACGTTGGGCAACGCTTTAATAGCTGTCTTTAATGGAATGGTATCGCAGATAATAACTTCATCAATTACAGAGCTTTTAATATTTTCATAAGCGTTGCCTGAGAAAATAGGGTGAGTAGCATAAGCAAATACACGTTTGGCGCCATGTTCTTTTAGTGCTTCCGCAGCTTTACACAGTGTGCTACTAGTATCAATCATATCATCAACTAGCACACAATCACGATCTGCCACTTCGCCGATAATATGCATTACTTGTGAAATGTTTGCGCGCGGACGACGTTTATCAATAATCGCCATATCAGTATCATTAAGCCGTTTAGCAATAGCGCGGGCTCGCACAACACCACCAATGTCTGGTGAGACCACAATAGGATTTTTTAGATCTTGTTGTAGCATATCTTCTAGTAAAATAGGACTACCAAAAACATTGTCTACCGGTACATCAAAAAAACCTTGAATTTGTTCAGCATGTAAATCTACAGTTAGAACTCGATCTACGCCCACACTTGACAAAAAATCTGCCACGACTTTTGCTGTAATTGGCACACGTGCGGAGCGAACACGACGATCTTGTCTAGCATAACCAAAATAAGGTATTACTGCAGTAATGCGTCCCGCGGACGCACGACGTAGTGCATCAACCATAACTATTAGTTCCATTAGGTTATCGTTGGTAGGAGCACAGGTTGACTGAATAATAAATAAATCACCACCGCGTACATTTTCATTGATTTGCACGCTCACCTCTCCGTCGCTAAAACGACTAACTGCTGCGGCACCAAGACTAGTATACAAACGATTAGCAATACGTTGTGCTAGTTCTGGGATAGCATTACCAGCAAAGAGCTTCATATCGGGCACGAGGATAACCTCAATTATTTGTTCGGTAAAATTAATTAAGTAATAATAACCACTTACTGACTTATGGTCTCCCTGATAATAACATGTGGTGTAACGGAGAAAGATTAAGGCCTCTAGTTACAAAACCATGCATCCATTTTGGGGCGATAGAAAATATCCGCCGCGCCGCTAATTCGGTATCAAATTCTGCAAATACGCAAGCGCCTGTACCAGTTAATCGTGATGGCGCATATTTTAACAGCCATAATAGATGTTGTTCAACTACTGGAAAGTTTTTTATTATGATTGGCTCACAAGCATTATAAAAAGGTGCTGCTAATAATTGCGTGATGGAGCGTTTAGGCGTATTTCGTTGTAAATTAGGATGATTAAAAATAATAGAAGTAGCAATTTGTACTTGCGGAATGGTAACTAAATACCATTTTTCCGCTGGGAGGGTGGGCGTTAAAGCTTCGCCTATACCTTCAGCTATAGCAGCTTGACCGTAAATAAATACTGGGATATCAGCACCCAGCGTCAGCCCTAATTGAGCTAACGTATCAATATTAAGTTGACATTCCCATTGAGCATTAAGTGCTATCAATGTTGTTGCTGCATCTGACGAACCCCCGCCGAGACCGCTGCCTATCGGTAAGCGTTTCTTAATACTAATATCCGCACCTAATACATCTTTCCCAGCTTTAAAACAATAGCTCTGTAAGAGGTGGGCAGCACGGAGAACTAAATTATTTTCCTCTACTACGCCGGGAATTTGGTTAAGTAGTCTAATCTGGGAGTTATTAGTAGGTATGATAGTAATACTATCACCATAATCAATAAATTGAATAAGTGTTTGTAACAGATGGTAGCCATCGATGCGACGTCCGGTAATATACAAAAATAAATTTAGTTTAGCCGGTGCGGGCCACTGACGTATCATGATAGACTCCAATTGTCTATTTTCAATTGAATACTGTTTTTGCCTTGTCGTATTTCTCAGTTTGCGGGTAAAGCTGGTACTATATTAGTATGATAGTAGTTATAAGTCACTGTCCAGTACTGGCACTTATTACTATAATCAATTTGATATAGATAGCCTAGTTTATCTAATGATAAATAGTTTGTTTGACCGGGAAGA
>NZ_NJPO01000094.1 GCF_002855795.1 Candidatus Palibaumannia cicadellinicola | reverse complement strand
CTACAGTACTATCGAACATAACAAACGCATATCTACATATAATTATCAATGTGCCATTAGTGCACTAATGAGTTATACTAGGAAAAACTAATGCATTTTTATCGTCCTTTGCATCCTTTGCGTGCGTTAACATTCGATCTAGACGACACCCTCTATGATAATAAAATAGTAATTAACCGAACTGAGCAAGAGTCCATCATATTTTTGCAACATTATCATCCAGCACTACAAGGGCTACAGCTCGAAGAGTATCAACGTTTGCGTAGCGAGTTGCGAGAACGAGAGCCAGACATTTATCATGACATAACCTACTGGCGCTGGCGTTCAATTGAGTTAGTAATGCGTAACGCTGGTCTTAGCGAAAGTGAAGCACGCGCTGGCGCTAATGCTACAATGAAGATTGTTACCTATTGGCGTAGTCAAATTGACGTATCATCTACCCCCCATAATATGCTAGCGGCGCTCAGCAGCCGCTGGCCATTAGTAGCTATAACAAACGGTAATGCGGATCCTACAGCCTGCGGATTAGCAGATTATTTTCGCTATATTCTACGTGCTGGTCGCGATGGACGAGCTAAACCATATCAGGATATGTACCAATCCGCTGCACAGCTGTTGCAATTACCATTAAGAAATATTTTACACGTTGGTGATGATCTGGAGTCCGATATAAATGGTGCAATTCGTTGCGGTATGCAAGCTTGCTGGATAAACAATCAGAAGGGTCATCTTCGGCATGCTTTTGATGCTAGGTTATTACCACATCTAGAAATATCACGGTTAGCTTCTCTAGAAGCTTTCTTATGATATTATCATGACTACTTTTTCTCTATTATAATTATGATTAGAGAGAAGGTACTATGATAATATCAATAGGCACTATTCACATGCATGTTTCGGATCTCCTTAAAAATCTCAATTGCAAGCAAAAAACAGTTGTTTCGGCACCTAGAGGTAATTTACTAGTACTCGCTGGGGCTGGTAGTGGAAAAACTCGAGTACTTGTGCACCGTATTGCTTGGCTACTTTTAGTCAAACACTGCTCGCCTTCTTCCATTTTAGCGGTCACATTTACCAATAAAGCGGCGACTGAGATGCGTAATAGAATAAAACAAGTAGTAGGTTTACATTCATGCGGAATGTGGATTGGAACTTTTCACAGTTTAGCCTACCGGTTTCTGCGCGTCCATTATATTGACGCTAATCTCCCACAAGAGTTCCAAATTATCGATAACGAAGATCAACAGCGGTTACTAAAACGTCTTATTCGCTATCTTAATCTAGACGAGAAAAAGTGGCCACCACGTCAGGCAATGTGGTATATCAACGCAAAAAAAGATGAAGGGCTACGACCCCAAAACATTGATAACTATGGCAACCCATTAGAAGCAACTTGGCACCGTATCTACGAACTTTACCAGGATGCTTGCGATCGCACCGGATTAGTAGATTTTGCCGAATTAATACCCCGAACATATGAGATGTTAACAAATAATCATAAGATTATGCATTATTACCAGAAACGTTTTAACCATATTTTAATTGATGAATTCCAGGATACTAATCTAATTCAGTACTACTGGATTCGTATCCTAGCAGGCCATCAGGGTCACGTAACAATTGTTGGTGATGATGACCAATCTATCTATGGTTGGCGTGGTGCGCAAGTAGATAATATGCAGCGTTTTCTGAATGATTTTCCTAGCGTACAAACTATCCGTCTAGAGCAAAACTATCGCTCTACTAAAAATATTTTAAAAGCAGCTAATCATCTCATAGCTAATAATGATGACCGACTAGTAAAAAATCTTTGGACTGACAGCGCGGACGGAGAGCAGATTTCCCTTTACTCTGCTATTAACGAACTCGATGAAGCTGATTTTGTTGTAAACAGGATCAAAGTGAGTAACAAAAATGGCGAAGCACTTAAAAATTGCGTTATTCTCTATCGTAGTAATGCGCAATCGCGGGTACTAGAAGAGGCATTACTCCATATGAAAATACCCTACCATATATACGGTAGCGTGCGTTTTTTCGAACGCCAGGAAGTAAAAGATACGCTTGCTTATCTCCGGCTTATTACTAACCGCAATGATGATGCAGCTTACGAACGTATGGTGAATACTCCTATCCGCGGAATAGGCGCTAGAACCATAGAAATAATACGGAAGCCTGCCTGCGATAGACAACTTACCTTATGGCAGGCTAGTCTAGCATTGCTAGATGAACGAGTGCTGAAAAGTAACGCAGCCTCCGCTCTGCAAACATTTATTAAACTAGTAAATAATCTAGCAGAAGAGATAGTTGATTTACCTCTGCATATGCAAACCCATTTAGTAATCAAACACTCAGGCTTATGGGCTATGTACAAAGAGGAAAAAGGCGAAAAAGGTCAAGCACGTATTAAAAATCTTGAGGAACTAGTTACGGCTACTCGAGAATATAGCTATAACTATGAGACACAAAATATGCCCCCGCTACAAGCTTTTTTGTCTCATGCTACCTTAGATGCAGGGGAGATACAGGCTAATGCTTGTCAGGATGCAGTGCAACTTATGACCCTACATGCCGCTAAAGGTTTAGAATTCCAGCAAGTTTTCATAGTTGGTTTAGAAGAAGGAATGTTTCCTAGTCAGATGGCACTTGAGGAGGAAGGAGGAATAGAGGAAGAACGGCGATTGGCTTATGTAGGGCTAACCCGTGCAATTAAAAAATTAACAATAACTTATGCAGTAACTCGCCGTCTATACGGTAAAAAAGCTTTTCGTCGCCAATCGCGTTTTATCAGTGAACTACCACAAGAGTGCTTAAAAAAAGTGCAAGCAAGAGATCGGTACCAATGGATACCGGGGAGCTAATACGAAAATTATTTCGAGCTAGGTTAGCAAATACTGCTTTATTGTTTCTTAAGTAAACAAGAAACTTACCAAAAAAAATTGGGCATGTATTGACAGCCTTTTTCTTATCAGCGTAACATGCAAATCTCATATATTTATAAAAATATTACACCTATAACTACTATTATAGTAGCTATAGGTATTAACACAACAATATGAGATCAAACAAACTACTAAGGCAACCTATTCACTAGCTACTTAAATAGTAGTAAG
>NZ_NJPO01000093.1 GCF_002855795.1 Candidatus Palibaumannia cicadellinicola | reverse complement strand
ATGATCATCGATATTTTAGTACTATGTACACATATTAGTAAAAAATAATATTAATAACTTTAGTTATTATATAATTATATTATTATTATGTATGCAAACACTTGAATAGTTCTCATAATTGTTAGGAACAAAAGATGGAAACAGTTAGGAAAAATAGCTTAGAAGAAATTAATAGTACTATTCCAGTCCCTACTGGGAAAGCAAGATTTATTAAAAAGCTATTTGCTTTCTCTGGTCCTGGAGCATTAGTTGCAGTAGGTTATATGGATCCAGGTAACTGGATTACTTCTATCCAGGGTGGTGCCCTGTATGGTTACTTATTATTATCAGTAATTTTAATTTCTAGCTTAATAGCGATGCTATTGCAAGTTATGTGTGCAAAGCTAGGAATTGTCACCGGTATGGATTTAGCACAAGCGACAAAAGCACTAGTTGGACGACGAATCGCTATTGTTTTATGGCTTACTACTGAGCTAGCTATTATTGCTACAGAAATGGCAGAGATTATCGGAAGTGCCATTGCTCTTAACTTATTATTTAATATCCCATTATTATTAGGTGTCGTTATTACAGTAGTAGATGTACTTCTGCTGCTTGCTTTAATAAAATTTAGTATAAGAAAAATTGAAGCTTTAGTATTTTGTTTAATTGCAACTATTTTTATTATTTTTTCCTATGAAGTAGCCCTAACTAATCCTAATTTATCTTTAATAATACGTTCATTTATTCCGCAAACTGAGATTTTAACTGCCCATGTGTCTGGCGGCGATTCTGCTTTTTTTATTGCTCTAGGAATTGTAGGTGCTACAGTCATGCCACATAATCTTTATTTACATTCTTCTATTGTTCAGTCACGTCAATATACTAGGGAAGATCCTCAAGCCTTAGAAGAAGCAATTCGTTACGCTACCATTGATTCAAATATGCAGTTAAGTTTTTCATTTATTATTAATTGTCTGTTGTTGATTCTGGGCGCATCTTTGTTTTTTGGTAAGAATCCAGAAGATATTGGTAGGTTTGCTCAGCTTTATAATGCATTACAAGATCATAATATGGCTGGTGCTATAGCCAGTTCTACACTAGCTACGCTATTTGCAATAGCATTACTAGCGTCTGGGCAAAATGCCACTATTACTGGAACATTGACCAGTCAAATTGTTATGGAAGGCTTTATTAATGTTACTTTACCGCTATGGCAACGCCGGATAATAAATCGGGTGATAGCTATTATACCAATCATAACTGGTATTTATTTGTGGGGTGAAAAAGGAGAAATCATAGAAAAACTACTCGTTTATACTCAGATTTTTTTGAGCATAGCGCTACCTATTTCTATGTTACCGCTATTATATCTGACATCATCTAGAAAACTAATGGGTAGCTTTGTTAATGGTAAGACATTTATTATCGTAGGTTGGTTGGCTAACGCAGTTCTTATAGTGCTAAATATTCAATTAATTATTAAAACTATGAATATGTTGTTAAGTTAATATCTCATGTATGTATCTATCTATATTACAATACAGTGCATATATTTTAATAAAAACATGTAGTTACGTTAATTAACTATCAAGAGAAAATTATCAATTTTTTCG